>NZ_JAAHHS010000029.1:1620-47859 GCF_010692395.1 Moorena sp. SIO3H5 | reverse complement strand
TCAATTAGTTGACCTTGATTGATGATGGGACTACACATCAGACTCCGGGGTTGCTGACGAATAAAATAGGGGTCAGCAGCTAAGATAGTCTCAACGGTAATATCATTGATAACTAAGGTTTCCAATTTCCGCTTAACATAATTGATCGCACTTTGGGGAATATCTGGGCTTTCTTCTACTGGCATAGATTCCACTAAAGCGAGTTGATTAGCGGTTTTCATAGCCTGGAGCACTAACCTCTCACCTTTAACCAAAATCAGAGCACATTTGTCAGCTCCAGCATTTTCCATCACCACTTGCATCAACGTCGAGAGCAACTGATCAAGCTGGATTTCCCCAGATAGAGCTTGGGCGGCTTTGATCACCGTAGCTAAATCCAAAGTGCTTGAAGCATTGCTAGTGGTGGTATTAACTCCTTGAGTGGTAAGGTTTGTGAGCGTCTCGTCGGTGCTGATATTGACAGTTTTCTGGGTAAGAATGGCACTGAGAAATTGGGGATAGCGAATTTCTAAATCCTCCACCTTAGCCTTTGCGCCCCAGTGGCTATAACCATAGTAGGCACGAGTTAGGTAGGCTTGGGCAATAGTTTCTTTACCCCACTCCAAATAGAATTTAGCCGCCAGTTCATTAGCCAAGGCTTCTTCTTGGATGTATTGGTTTTCCTTTGCTCCAGCAATAGCGCGGTCATAATACTCTATGGCTTCCAGCTTTTGACCCAAAACACGATAGCGCTCGGCTTCGACTAAATAAAATTTGTGCAAATAATTCATCGGGGCATGGTCTGCCCATGTTTTGAGCTTGTGTTGATTTTTAGCTATCTTATCTAAACTTTGTTTTTGTTGAGCGTGATTCTGTTTAGGATAGAGAGCTAAGCGAGTTAGAGAATCGTACCAATAGAAAAGGGCAAAAATGAAAAGGGCTGGTACTCCATCTATATAATTTTCGGTAATGGTGGCTTGTTGCGAAGCTTGCTGATAATCCTGAAATAGATAACAGAGAAATAATTTATTCAGGTGTAGGGTGTAAAGTGCCCTGAGGTTATTGAACTCCTGATGGAGCGGGAGCATGATCTCTTCGTCGTAGACTTCACCTTTTAAACAGCAAGAATTTTCAGCTTGTCCTAGTAAGTTTAAGACTGCTTGCCAGGTGATGGCAATAAGCTGACGTGGGATCTCTTGCTTGAGTTGATCAATCCTTTGATGATAGTTGGCACAGGTCTGGTCAAGCTCAGTCAGCTCTTTGCCGAGCCAAAAGGAATGTTCTAAGTACATCAACGCAGAGGCGGCAGAGTTGTCAAAATCTCCAGTTTCTATCCCGACAGAGTAAGCGTCTAGCAACGAGGTTAATGTTTCTTTGACATGCATTTTCCAGGGCTTTATGGTGATATTGACCACATACAGTACTGTACATTTAAGCTGTTTAGCATTGAACCGTGCTAATAACTCCAGAGCCAGTTGACCGAAGCGATAGTTGCCATTGATATCTCCGACCTGCCAGAGCAAGATGCCATAATGTGCATAGCACACAGCAGACAGAGCAGAATTCCCCTCTTGCACGGAGAGATTGACCTGTTTCAAAGCCAGTAACGGATACAGTAGAGGTAGGGTCATATAAGTAATTGGTGCGAGTCGCGAGAGAATAGTCATCGCCGCTAGTTTTTCCGGTGCGCTCATCACCGGAAAATCCATTAACTCCTCAATCTCTTTACCGTCTAAAGCTGATTGTGTTTGGTTTAGAGCCAGCTCAATATCTTCTGGACTGGGCTGTTGGGGCAGTTCTATCCCCAATAGGTTCAGCACTTGCAGCCCGGTGGTAATGGCTTGCTCAAGCTGATTTTGGGCTTTATAGGCGTCAATCAAGACTTGATAGACAGTGATTTTGTCCAGTAGTGTTTTCCCTTGTGCCAAAACTACCATTACCAGTTGCTCCATCTGTTCAAAGTCGGTATTGAGGTATGCGGCCTCGGCGGCACCTTGATATAGAGCTAAGCTAAGGTCATACTGATGTTGCCAGCTATTTTCCCCTAGCAATTCCAGACCTACTGTTAAATAGTTAAAAGCCGCCCCATAGGCCGTGGCCCCCTTGGCTTTTTCTCCAGCAATACGATTTAATTGAGCTAATTCATCTCGCTGTGCTTGATCTTTAATTAACTCCAGACCATAATTTAACTGATTGACAATATCAAAAATCTTTTCTTCTCGTTCTGCTGTGGGGATATTTTTCAACAGCAGTTGCCCAATGGTTAGGTGAGTTAACTGTTTCTGGTCTTCAGGAATCAGAAAATAAGCCGCTTGCTGGACTCGGTCATGTAAAAACTTGTAACTTGGGGATTGGTGATTCGGGATTGAGCTTTGGGATAATTTTTCTTCAGTGTTTGATGGGGAATTACTATTAACAGTAAAAAATTTGTAAATTTCCGTGGTGGGTAACACCAACCCTTCTTGCAGAGATTTCCATAAAGAAGTTGCCGTCTCAGTTGGAGATTTATCATGGATAATGGCCAGGGTATCTAAATCAAATTGGTGGCCAATACAAGCCGCTAGTTTTAAGACATCCTGAGTTTCTTTTGGCAACTTTTGTAACTGCAGTGCCATAAATTCAACCACATCATCCGTGAGGGCCAAGCATCTAATTTCAGCGATGTCGCACTGCCAATACCCTTGCTCAAAATTAAAAGTGATTAATCGGTCGTGATGGAGGGATTTCAGGAATTGGGTAGCAAAAAACGGATTTCCTTTGGTTTTCTGAGCCACTAGTTCGGTTAGGGGTTCCGCCAGTTCTATCCCACAAGTCAGGGTATCGGCAATCAGATGGTTTAAGTCGGATTTGCTCAGGGGTTCAAGGGTAATGGTATTGAGTGAAACGCCAAGGTTGGCCATCTCGGACAAGGTGACCATCAACGGATGAGTAGGATTTACCTCATTATCTCGATAAGCACCAATTAGCAGTAGATGTATGGTATTAGTTTCTGCTATCAACAATTGCAGTAACTTCAACGAAGCAGAATCTGCCCACTGCAAGTCATCGAGGAAAATCACCAGGGGATGTTCCTTAGTGGTGAACACTTGGATAAATTTACTAAAGAGCAAATTAAACCGATTTTGGGCTGCCGTACCAGACAGTTCAGGAGCAGGAGGCTGTTTGCCGATAATCCCTTCTAATTCTGGAATCACATCCACCATCACTTGGCCATTCTCACCCACAGCAGACAGAATTTGTGCTTTCCACTGTTGCAGTTGGGCATCAGTTTCGGTGAGTAATTGTTCCATCAAGTCCCGCAGTGCAACGACTATGGCACTAAAGGGAATATTACGCTGGAACTGGTCAAACTTACCTTGGATGAAGTAACCCCGCTGCCGCACAATCGGTTTTTGGACTTCATTGACTACAGCGGTTTTACCAATGCCGGAAAAGCCCGCTACCAGAATCATTTCTGTAGCTCCTTGAGTAACTCGCTCAAAGGTGGCGAGTAGGGTATCTACTTCGCCTTGACGCCCGTAGAGTTTTTCCGGAATTACGAAGCGATCACAAATATCTCGACTGCCCAACTTAATATCAGCGATCGCCCCAAATCTGTGCCACTGTTCCGAACACTGTTCTAAGTCATACTTGAGCCCCAAAGCACTCTGATAACGGTCTTCAGCATTTTTTGCCATCAGTTTACTGATAATTTCCGACAGGATTGGGGGAATAGCTCGGTTACGCTCGTGTGCAGCTACTGGTTGTTTAGCAATATGACAGTGAACCAACTCCATCGGGTCAGTAGTGCTAAAGGGTAACTCTGTGCTGAGCAGCTTGTAGAAGGTTATCCCCGTCGAATAAAAGTCACTGCGGTAGTCAATTCCCCGATTCATTCGTCCAGTTTGTTCCGGAGACAGATAAGCTAGGGTACCTTCGAGGCAGTTAGGGCTAATTAGGATTTGGCTTTCTTTGGGCAGTAAGGAGGCAATACTGAAGTCAATCAGTTTGACGTGACTGGTAGTGGGATTAATCAGGATATTCCTAGGCTTGATGTCTTTATGGATGACTCGGTGGCGATAGAGTTCATCCAGGATCGAGGCTATTTGGATGGCGATGTCGAGAAATTCCTGTATATTTCTGAGGTCAAAGCTTAAGGTGGTATACTCTTCGATGGAGATGCCACCAAAGTCTTCCATCACCAATACCAACGTATTTTGGTAGGACTCCAAGCTATAGATTTTGATAATGCCGGGATGGTCAAGATTTTTGGCAATGGTGTACTGATTGCGGAACTGGACCAGTTCCTGGAAGGTGGGATAGGGATTATTGAGGAGTTTTAGTACTACTGGTTTTTGGTCATTGGTCCTAGTGCCACGATAAACTACAGTTCTCGACCCATGGTAGACCAGGTCAGTGATGCAATAGCCTTTAATCTTGGGAGGAGTTGTGTTCATGGGTGACATACCTAGGTGAGGGGATACGGCCAATCGGACCAATTCAACCGGACTCACTATATAGATTTCCCCTTTCCTCCAGACTAGGTAACATTAGAAGTTAGAAGTCTGAAGTCTGAAGTCTGAAGTCTGAAGTCAGCATTGCCTCTTGCCTCTTGCCTCTTGCCTCTTGCCTCTTGCCTACTCCCTCGGTGCGCTTGACCCGTAATTAAATTCGCTTGATTGTCGCACTCTGCATCGCTTGTCTGTACCCCCACACCCCACACCCAACTCCCCACACCCCACTCCCAACTCCCCAAAACCATTAAGAACTGCCATAAAATGGCATAATTGCCTGATGCCTCAATAAATAATAGGGTAATCCAAGATAATGTGAAGGTAATCGACATCTGTTACCTTCAGGCCATGACCGAAGGACCAAACCGCGATCAGACTAGTCGTCTGGTATTATTCATTACCCTCTGGCTCAGCTTGTTTGTTTTATCAGTCAAGGTGTCAGCAGCTTGGGCTACCCAATCGCTCAGTCTGATGGGGGAATCCCTGTTCACCCTATTAATTTGCTTTAATACCCTTGTCAATTTGCTGATGATCACTACCTTTGACAATCCGCCAGATCTGTCAGTCTATGGTCATGGTAAACGGGAAACCGTGATTACCTTTGTGCTAATTGCCTTTTTCGGCTTTGCTGGGGGAAATTTGTGCCTACTGTCCTCTCAGCAGTTACTAACCCTGATTCAGGGAGGAACCTTAACTATTCCTGTCCGGCTCAGTTTACCCTTAGCACAGCTGTTGGGAGCCGTGTTAGCCATGAGCCTTGGTTGGTCTTGCCTGATGATTTACCAAGCTAAAGTGGTCAGGAGTCCTACCCTACGGTTTCAGGCCGCTCAAATGCTTCAGGATGTGGGCTTAACTATACTAGTACTCGGTGGGCTTTGGGGAGTTTCCCGAGGTTTCCTATGGCTGGATCCACTACTGAGTACTGTGCTGGTGCTCTTTGCCGGGAAAAATTGTTGGAAAGTTATCAACTGGCAGTTGCCCCTGCTAGTCAAACAAACTCCCATTGATCCAGAAGCGATCGCTAACATAGCCCATCAAGTTGGAGGTGTCACTCGCTGTGATCAAATTCAGTGCCGGGGTGTTGTAGGACGCTTCATGTATGTTGAAATGCATTTGGTCGTGCATCCAGAGTTCTCAGGAGTCATTTCCCTGATTGCTGAACGGATTCAGGGGGGAATTCAAGAACGCTACGGACCGGTACAAGCTATTTTCCACATCGATGATGACTTAACCGAATCCTTACGATGGAATCGCTCGAACCGTAACCAACAAATCAACGGTAAAGATGAACCAGATGGGGAGTAGGGAGTAGGGAGTAGGGAGTAGGGAGTAGGGTGTAGGGTGTAGGGAGTAGGCGTTGGTCTGGTCAAGGTAACCGAAGCTAAAATCACGGCGTTGCGTCAGTCTTGGAATGAATAGGAGTAGAGTGGGCATCCTGCCCGCGCGAAAATATTTATTGAAACTGGCAAGATGCCCATTCTACCTGAGTCTTAAAATCATTCCATTATTAAGCAACGCCAAAATCACGACTTGTGTACCCCTGTTCCCTGTTCCCTGTTCCCCGTTCCCTGTTCCCTGTTCCCTATTCCCTGTTCCCTATTCCCTGTTCCCTATTCCCTATTCCCTAGAATAAACTAACCTACCATAATAGTTAATTGCCCAAAAATTAATACTTAAGCAGACAGCTGCTAAAAAAAACAGAATGTAGGTCGGAGCCATCACTACTCCAATCATCAACCAACTATACACATGGAATAGCATTACCAAAGCTGGGATGCACGCCACTAAAGCAGCTTTCCGCACCTGAACTTGGGGATAACCAATCACAGTGAAAATGATGGTTTGTAAGGTCAGCAGCAAATTAGCAGGAACTAAAATGGCACAGATGGCTACACAATGGTTACGGGAGAAATCAAATAGGATATTAAAATCAAACATTGTAAAATTGCTAAGATTATCCTTATCAGTTTAAACTTAAAGGTTTCTTAGAATTGCTCAATATAGCATTTACAAGGCAAGAGGCAAGAGCGATGCAGCGCGGTCTTGGGGAGGCAGCGCGGTCTTGGGGGTCTCCCCCATGAGCGACTGCCGTGGTTTCCCCCATGAGCGACTGCATCAAGACGGCAAGAGGCATGCATGCAAAGGTGCGCTTGACCCATTAAAAATTAAATTCGCCACGGGTCGCACCTAAAAGTTGACTAAAACAGCTTTTGCTGCTTGTATCAATGTCCTAACTTTAATGCGTAGTGCTATACAAATCTCCCCCCTATCCCCACACCTACCACATTTACCACATCTACCACACTTACCACGCTTCCACCGACTCCCTACTCCCTACTCCCTACTCCCTACTCCCTAAAAATGACTAATCAAAGGGATAGGCCATCCGATAGGGATCAACAATCTGGTCAAACTCAACAGCAGAAACATAGCCTAATTCTAGGCAAGCTGCTTTCAGGGTAAGGTTCTTCTCAGAAGCATGGTGCGCCACTTCTGCTGCTTTGTCGTAACCGATGATTGGACTCAAAGCAGTGACTAGCATCAGGGACTGTTCCAGGAAATACTGGATTTTCTCTCGATTCGGTTCTAGTCCCTTGAGCAGGAAGTCAGTAAAATTGTTGCAGCTGTCAGCAAGTAGATGGACAGATTGGAGCAAGTTGAACACAATCATAGGCTTAAAGGTATTCAATTCAAAGTGCCCCTGAGCACCAGCAAATGCGATCGCACTATCGTAGCCCATCACCTGAGTAGCTGCCATAGTCATCGCTTCGCACTGGGTCGGATTAACTTTCCCTGGCATAATCGAAGACCCTGGCTCATTGGATGGCAGTTTCAGTTCCCCAAATCCGCAGCGTGGTCCACACCCTAGGAAACGGATATCATTAGCAATCTTCAATAACGAGCACGCTAGGGTTTTCAGGGCACCGCTAGCCATAACCATCTCATCATGAGCTGCTAGAGCCGCAAACTTGTTAGGAGCAGACACAAAGGGCAAGCCGGTCAACTTAGCAATATGCTCAGCAGCCTTTTCAGCAAACCCCTTGCCAGCATTTAACCCAGTCCCGACCGCCGTTCCACCAATCGCCAACTCGTATAAGCCAGGAAGCACAGAGTCTATCCGTGCTAAATTAGCATCTAGCTGGGCAACGTAACCGGAAAACTCTTGACCCAAGGTTAACGGTACAGCATCTTGAAGGTGAGTGCGCCCAATTTTCGCTATACTATCCCATGCTTTCGCCTTCTCCTCTAGAGCATCCCGCATTTTCCTTACCTTGGGCATCAGTCGCTCATGAAAGGCTACCGCTGACGCGATGTGCATAGCCGTGGGAAAGGTATCATTAGAAGATTGGGACATATTGACGTGGTCATTGGGATGAATTGGGTTTTTGCTACCCATCACCCCCCCAGCTAGTTCAATCCCACGATTAGCAATCACCTCGTTCACGTTCATGTTGCACTGGGTACCACTACCAGTCATCCAAACACGGAGAGGGAAGTTACCGTCTAGCTGGCCTTCGATCACCTCTGTTGCTGCTTCAATGATTAACTTAGCTTTATCCTCTGGTAGTTTACCCAGTTCAGAGTTAGTCAGAGCAGCCGCTTTTTTCAGAATAGCCATCGCTGTTATGACTTCCGCAGGGATAAAGTCTTGTCCAATCGAGAAATATTTTAGCGATCGCTGAGTTTGAGCGCCCCAATACCGATTAGCAGGAACTTCGATTTCCCCCATGCTATCGGTTTCTGTTCGCATCTTAGTCATCGGTGATATCAACTTCCCTTGGTTCCTTCCGTTTATGGTATAGCACAGGGAGTAGGGAGTAGGGATGCATCGCTTTTATCGGACTTCATGCTATCTTGAAAATAGCGATAGATATCAGCAACTTTGGTAACCGTTTATGGGTGGATTAAAACTTGATTATGATTTTAAACTAAATGATTAAAAATGATCTTAAGTTATTATAAATTTTTACCATAATCCACTCTATTTTATCCGGTCACCTGTTCTCTTTTATATTAATTTGTCTAGATTACTTATTATAATTAGGTTAAACTCAATAGATTGTTTTATATGAAGTGTAAGATAATTCTTAATTCTTAATTCTTAATTCTAAATGATGGAAGAATGGTTAATTTACAAGGAGTTTCGGTTTGAAGCTGCTCATCGCCTTCCCCATCATGACGGCAAATGTAGTCGGTTACATGGCCATAGCTGGGTGGGGCGAGTATATGTCAAAGGTAATCAACTAATTGAGGAGGGCTCCAAACAGGGGATGATAATGGACTATGGTGATATCAAGACCTATCTCAAGCCTCTGTTGGATAACTTTTTGGATCATTATTACCTCAATGAAACCACCGGCTTGGAGAATCCTAGTAGTGAAGCGATCGCTAAGTGGGTTTTTGAGCGACTTGAAGAAGCCGGTTTACCAGGATTGTATGCCGTTGAAATTCAAGAAACCTGTACCTCTGGTACCCGATATATGAAACCTAATATCAAGTCCGGTTGAATAACCATAATTAATGGCAGGGTGGGGAGATGGGGAGATAGGGAGATTTGTATTAAGGATAATTATCCTGAGTAGACCTCTTGCAAAATTAGTTTTCTGATAGTGTTCTTGATGCTTTGCGTCAATTCTTGTCCACTGTTCCCTGTTCCCTGTTCCCTGTTCCCTGTTCCCCACAACTGCAAGAAGTCTAGTCAATAGCTTCGCTACCCAAATAAAAGTTGCCAACCGACAAATGCGATCGCTAAATCAGCCAGAATATGACTAACATAACCAGACCAGATGGAACGGTAGGTTAGATAGCACCACGACCATACAGCTCCAGCCATGAACACCCCTAATGAGCCAAGGATGACCACCAGCCAATCTTGGGTGTAAAAGGTTAAAGCAATAATATGATGGAGGGTAAACAGTAATGCACAAAGTAATACTGACCCAAGTCCTGGGATGAGAATCTGGCACTTGCTCCAGACAAACCAACGCCAGATATACTCTTCCAAGAACGCATTAATCAAAGTCCAATACATCGCCCCAAGTAGGTAAATGTATGCACTAGTTATCCCAGCTTCTTGGGCTTTAGTTTGAACATCCGTCTTATCAATCCAGTGCTGACCGAAAAGCCAATAAGCCCCAAGGATGATCCCAAACATCAACAGTCCCAAAATAGTTCCAGTCAACAACTCCTGGCGCTTCGGCCAGGATAAGCGTAACTTGCCACGATCCACCCAGAAAAACCAAGCAAGGGGCAGTGCTAGTAACCAGACTTTGCAACATGAGAATACTGCCTGCCCTAAGAATCCTGGAGCAATATATAGTGCCATTGCTACACCGATACTCGCAGCAGGAACTAGCAGTAGCAAAGCTAATAGGGGATTTTGACCAGAGTCAGTCTTGAGCATTGGAAATTCTCCGGTGGTAACTTTATTGGTTATGCTAGAAGCTTTGCTACCAACTATCGGTAAGTTCTGTGCCAGTTGTACAAGTTTCCTGATAGATATAGCAGTAGTGGGAAAGTTGTAGTAGTGTAAGCGTTAGTCTGGTCAAAATAACGGGAGCTAAAATCACTAATCTTGATCAATTTAAAGTTTTTGTAAATTTTAATTTAATTGAATAGTTTTTGTTTCAGTTAGATCTAAACTTAATCTTGGATATAAATCAGCCATTCAAATCAAATAGTTGATTTGACGCTAGCTAGTAGCTTAAGCCTAGGTCAGCGCCTTACACTTACGGTTAATTGTTAATGGGTAATTAGTAATGAGTAATTAGTGATCGGTAATGACTAATGATGCAAAAATCATACCGTTCATCATTTATCAAAAAACATTTACTATCGACTCTACCCGGTTAATTTGATAGCCAAATTATCCTGAACAGTTACGCTCCCCATAGTCTTAAGCTAGGGCTAAGGAGTAGTAGTTTATGGTGTTCTAGATTGTGGAAATAATTGATATGAAATCTAAAACATAAGGATGAAAATCACTAAGCTTATATTCGCTACTTGTTTGGTCAGTGGCTTACAGCCTCTTTTGTCACCGTCTGCAGCTTTCGCTGGTCTAGTTAATGCTTCCCTTGAGCAAGGGAAAACCGCTCTTGATGGTAATGTCACCTTTTCGGATCTCGCTGCAGGGGATAATGCTGGGATTACCTATCGTCGTGTCCCATCACCACGAAACGCCATTTTCGATGCATTAAAACAACAGCCAATTTATACCTTTCAGGACATACTTACCACGCCATGGAAAGCTCGTGGGGCTCCTGGGGTGGCAATTCTAGATTTTGATGGCGACCACGACCTCGACATCTATGTCACTAACGGGCCTGGTGCTAACAACAGTCTTTACTCCAATCAGTTACAGGAAACTGGTCAGGTCAAATTCTTAGATTTAGCCTCCTCGGCAGGGGTCGCTGCTTTTAATCAAGACAGCAGTGGTGTTGCCTATGGAGATATTGATAATGACAGCGACCTTGATTTATTGGTTCTCGGAACTGGTCAACCCAATCAGCTTTTCGAGAATCAGGGAGATGGCACGTTTATTGACATTACTGAAACCAGTAGTATTGGTGGCGGTTCTAAGTACTCTACCTCAGCCTCCATGGGGGATGTCAACGGGGATGGACTCCTAGATATTGTGATTGCCAATTCCTACACAAACTGGGACGATCAAATCCCCATTGCTAGGGAACCCTTTGCCAGAAATGAGCATAATCAGCTATTTCTAAACACTGGCAACAACGTTTTTGTGGACGTCAGCAATAGCTCCGGCATTACAAATCTGGCTGGTTTCCCTGAAGAAGCAGCGGGCTCAGCTTCTATTACCTGGGCGATTGCCATGGTGGATTATGACCTAGATGGAGACCTTGATATTGTCCATGCAGATGACCAAGCCGCTTTTCCTAATGCAGAACAAGGTGGGGTTGATCGCGGTTTAATTCACATTCTCAATAATGATGGCACAGGACACTTTACTGATGTGACCGTAGAAGCTAACACAAACCAAACCGGTGCATGGATGGGTCTTTCCTTCGGTGACCTGAATAGCGATGGCAACATGGATATTTTTGCCAGCAATTTAGGGGATTATGCTCTCAATCGCCCTGTCCCCGCAGGGTTGGTGGCATCTCGTTGGTTTTTGGGGGAAGCAGACGGCAGCTTTACAGACCCCGGCGTGGGTGAGCTAGTGACTACGCCCTTTGGCTGGGGAACCTCGACAACTGATTATGACAACGACGGTGACACAGACATTATCTTTCACGGTGCTTTAGATTTCGGGCGTTTTGTAGATGCGTCCAATCCAGGTGTGATTCTAGAAAATGATGGTGCTGGTAATTTCACTTACGATGCCAATGCACTGGCTACTTCTACCAACCACATCCGGCGCAATGTTCACGGCGTAGCCGTTGGCGATCTCAACCATGATGGTTTCTCTGATATCGTTTCGGTGTCTAACTTTGACTTCCCCGAACCCATACCCCTACAGCCTTATTCCGTCACCTATGGTTCACCGTTTGACGAAACAGCACTGTTTGTACCCACTTTTGTTCCCACTGAGAACCCTGGAGAATTGGTTTGGAGTGGGTTGGAACTACCAGATGGTACCCTCTCTGTAGAAATCAATAGTGGCGATAATGGTAACGGCTGGGTGGAAGTGCAAGGCATAGGCACCGTTGGTCTCACACCCGATGGTCATGTCAATCGTGATGGCATTGGCGCTGTGTTTTTCTTTACTCCAGACAATGGTCAGACAGTGATGCAGCCAATTCTAGGTGGTTCAAGCTATGCCTCCCAGGATAGTTTAGCTGCCAACTTTGGTCTTGGGTCTAGTCTCCAAGGAACTCTTGAAGTACTCTGGCCAGGTGGAGTTCGCAATCGACTCTACAATGTTAGGAATTTTGAACGACTGTTCTTCCCCGAAATTCCCTGTAGCTTTGATGGGTACTGGTCTAATCGACTAGAATATGAAACCTGTGTCGATACAGCACTCACAGACCTATTTAACACAGGTGTTCTCCCTCGCCAACAAGTAAGTCGGTTCTTTGAGAGTGCGATCAGAGCCTTCAACGAATCCCAAACAGTTCCTGAACCCTCCACTATCCTGGGCTTAGGTATCTTTCTGGGACTTGGCTATTTGTCAAGAAAGCATGATCGCTAATTAATATCAAGTTTAAGATCAAGTCCTCTGGGCGGCAGCAAGTCACAGATAGGCGCTCACCGGACTTGATTTCACCAGGATTTGGGATTCAGTTGAGAGCGATCGCATTCTACAGAAGATTCTAGAAATTCAAGCTGTCTGACCCTTGGAGAGACCGCTATGAAGCTTTGCAGTTGCTTATTTTGGCATGACTTCTTCTAAGATAACGTCATGCCTTTAAACCTTTTTGCCATACTGCCCTCTTCCAACGCCATTGCTTCGCTGATGTATATTTCCTGCCTCGGCAATGGGATCACAATTCCCTCTTGTTCAAATCTTTCTTTTATAATTCGGCTGATGTCACAATAGGCAGTCCAGTAATCCTCTTTCTTCGTATATGCCACAAACCAAATTTTAACAGCATATTCAGCCAATTCACCGGTATCAATCCAAGGTCCAGGGTCTTCCAATACTAAAGGATGAGAGTTGGCAATATCCTTAAGAACTTGGATCGCTTGAGTAATACTATTGCCGTAGCTGATCCTGATCGAGAGAAACATAGCGCGGACAGGGCTACTGGTTTCGTTCGTAATAACGTTACCCCAGACTGAGTTGTTTGGCACGATAATGATTTTATTTTCCAAAGTATTGATGGTGGTGCAAACTAAGTTGACATCCTTCACCGTACCTTTTACCCCAGCGACTTCAATAATATCCCCCACGTCGAAAGGTTTATAGAGCAAAATCATTAACCCATTGGCAAAATTACCAAGGGTACTTTGGAACGCAAAGGCTACCACAAAACCAGCAGCTCCAATCATAGCTATCAGTGGACCAATACTGACCTCTAGGGCAGTAATCCCTAACATAATACCCACCACAAATAATCCTTGGCGGGTGATAGTAACCAAGAACTGACCCAGCATAACTGAGATATTTGGGAACATTCCCAAAGATTTCTTGAGGAGTGTACTTAATATCACCGAGAGGATGCTAAAGCCAGCAATAATTCCTATACATTTGGCAATGTTATTCGCCCAGCGCAGACCTCCTTCTTTAGACTGGAGCCAGCCAACAATGGTAATCCAGGTTCCTTGAGTGTCAGTTACGTCAACCTTAATCCCACTGATGGCATTGACGTATTTTTTGTACAACTCGACATCACCACCTTTAGTGTCCAGCTCTTCAAGTACCACCTCAAAGCGATCGCTCAAAGCAGTGCGTTCATCCCGCAGTTTGGTGATGTTGACCAGTACTTGCTTTTTAACTTCGGTCTTGGCCTCGACCGCTTCTTCTATCTTTTCTTGAGCTTTGTCAAGTCCGAGTTCAGTCTTTTTCTGCTGTTGTTCATCCGTAACCACTTTGTTGCTAATTGTCCCGATCTGCTCTTGAACCTTAGCAACTTCCTCGTCTGAGGTTTTGGCTTTATTTTTATCCTCTTCCGTACTTTCAACTGCTTGATCAATCGCCCCTTGCAAGGTTTTATTCTGCTGGGTCTTTTCTTCTTCTTTGACCGCTTCTTCTACTGACTCCTGAGCTTTTTCGAGAGCTTCCTGTGCTTCAGAAGCCGCGTCATTAGCTTCAACGGAAGCTGATGGCGATGGCTCAGTCTCTATTTTTTCTTTAGTGTCTTGGGCTTCCTCAAGAGCCTCTTTGGCATCTTCTAGGGCATCAACAGCTTCCTGAGATTGTTTAAGCTCTCGATTTTTGCGCTTGACAGCAATTTCCGCATCGCTGAGTTCTTTAACTTTAGTTTTAAGCAAGAACATCCAGCCCTGAGCTTCACCCTCTAGCTCATCCTTAGTCAATGGCTTGAGCAATAGCTCTAGCTCCTCAATCGGAATAGTTGGATCTGCAGTTGTAACTGCTTTCTGATTAGGTGCATTAGTGCTTTGTTGAGCTTGGACAGGTAACCACCATGCCCCAACGATTAAGAGACTGCCAAACAAAATGCTAATTTTCTTTTGTCGGTAACGAATCATTAGTTTTTCGTGTTGATAAGACGTTAATGAAGAGGTAACGTGTAGAGTTTGGTTCACTGTTCAGTGTTAACCGTTGACTGTGAACCGTTGCTCCCCCCATTACCCCCCGAAGATCGGCAGGGCTGTTCCATGCTCGATTTAGACTGAGGGGGGTAGAGCACCAGAGGAGCGGATCTGAATTTTCCGCAAATATTGGGGATTTTAACAGAATTTATCCCTTTCTAATTCTCTGTATCTAACCAAGAAATGAAGAGCCGGGGGCAGTCAATAGTGGCTGCATCTCACTGTCTTGATCCCAAGCGCGAATGGGGGAAACTACGGCAGACCGCGAGTGGGGGTTCCCCCCATGACCGCGCTGGCTCCCCAAGACCGTGCTACCTCGCTGCACCGCTTTTGGAAAAATACGACCATTGAAGGCTAAAACACTTCTCCAGTTTCTTGAGTTATAGATTTACAAAGTTAAGATGCACCTGTAAATAGTGAAAAATTTACAGTTAACTGTAAATATTCAACAATGTATAGATAGCCTTTTATTGGCTCAAATCAAGGGATATGCTTATTTTTTACCAAAATTTTTCATCCAACTTACATCTTGGACAAAAATTTTGGCCAATCTTCCCTGAGCACCGACTAGGATTTTATCATATCTTTATTTACCTGGCTGCTAATTAGAGCATCCTTTAACCAATATTCCGCACTTCACCGTGTACTAAGTAATTATCAAGATTTATGTGTAGCCTATAAAATATATATAATTATATAATTAAATATTCATATGTAAAAAATCCCCAAGGTACACAGGATTAGCGTACTACTTTGCATACTACAAATTAATCGGCGGAATGTGTGGTTTAACCCTTGGGGAGAGAGTTATGGAGCGCAAGGAGTTGCTATCTGGGCATCACTTCTTCTAGGGGAAGGTCATTGTCTTTAAGCCTTTTTGCCATACTGCCCTTTTCCAACGCCATTGCTTCGCTGATGTATATTTCCTGCCTCGGCAGTGGGATCACAATTCCCTCTTGTTCAAATCTTTCTTTTATAATTCGGCTGATGTCACAATAGGCACTCCAGTAATCCTCTTTCTTCGTATATGCCAAAAACCAAATCTTAACAGCATATTCAGCCAATTCACCGGTATCAATCCAAGGTCCAGGGTCTTCCAATACTAGAGGATGAGACTTGGCAATATCCTTAAGAACTTGGATCGCTTGAGGAATACTATTGCGGTAGCTGATCCTGATCGAGAGAAACATAGCGCGGACGGGGCTACTGCTTTCGTTCGTAATAACGTTACCCCAGACTGAGTTGTTTGGCAAGATAACGATTTTATTTTCCAAAGTATTGATGGTGGTGCAAACTAAGTTGACATCCTTCACCGTACCTTTTACCCCAGCTACTTCAATCTTATCCCCCACGTCGAAAGGTTTATAGACCAAGATCATTAAGCCATTAGCAAAGTTACCGAGGGTACTTTGGAACGCAAAGGCTACCACAAAACCAGCAGCTCCAATCATAGCCATCAGTGGACCAATACTGATCTCTAGGGCAGTAATCCCTAACATAATACCTACCACAATTAATCCTTGGCGGGTTAGAGTAACCAAGAACTGACCCAGCATCACTGACATATTCGGGAACATCCACAACGATTTCTCAAGGATTTTCCCTAAGATCACCGAGAGGATGCTAAAACCAGCAACGATTCCTATACATTTGCCAATGTTATTCGCCCAGCGCAGACCTCCTTCTTTAGACTGGAGCCAGCCGACGATGGTAATCCAGGTTCCTTGAGTGTCGCTTACGTCTACCTTAATCCCACTGATGGCATCCATGTATTTTTTGTAAGACTCGACATCACCGCCTTTGAGTTCCAGCTCTTGAAGTACCACCTCAAAGCGATCGCTCAAAGCAGTGCGTTCCTCCCGCAGTCTGGTCATGTTAAGCAGTACTTGCTTTTTAACTTCGGCCTTCGCATCGACCGCTTCTTCTATGTTTTCTTGGGCTTTTTCCAGTCCCTGTTCAGTCTTTTTCTGCTCTTGTTCATCCGTAACCGCTTTGTTGCTAATTGTCCCGATCTGCTCTTGAACCTTAGCAACTTCCTCTTCTGAGCTTGAGGTTTTGGCTTTATCTTTCTGCTGTTGAGTACCTTCAACTGCTTGATCAATCGCCCCTTGCGAGGTTTTATCCTGCTCGGTCTTTTCTCCTTGTTTGACCGCTTCTTTTACTGACTCCTGAGCTTTTTCGAGAGCTTCCTGTGCTTCAGAAGCCGCCTCTTTAGCTTTTACGCCACCTGATGGGGATGGCTCAGTCCCTTCCTCAAGAGCCTTTTTGGCATCTTCTAGGGCATCAACAGCTTCCTTAGTTTTTTGAAGCTCTCGATTTTTGCGCTTGACAGCAATTTCCGCATCGCTGAGTTCTTTAACTTTAGTTTGAAGCAAGGACATCCACCCCTGAGCTTCACCATCCAGCTCATCCTTAGTGAATGGCTTGAGCAATAGCTCTAGCTCCTCAATCGGAATAGTTGGATCTGCAGTTGTAACCGCTTTCGGAATAGTTGAATCTTCAGTCGTAACCGCTTCTTGCTCATTGGGTGAATTAGTGCTCTGTTGAGCTTGGACAGGTAACCACCATGCCCCAACGATTAAGAGACTGCCAAACAAAATGCTAATTTTCTTTTGTCGGTAACGAATCATTGGTTTTTCGTGTTAATAAGACGTTAATTAGGTGCGCTCTTACTATTAAGAATTAAATTCTTAATGGTAAGAGCGCACCTGAAGATGTAACCTGTAAAGTTTGGTTGACTTTTCAGTGTTAATCACAGAAGATATAAGGTGTATAGTTTGGTTCACTGTTCAGTGTGAACCGTTAACTGTCAACAGTTGCTCCCGACCGTACCACCGGAAGATCGGCACAGCTGTAACATTGCTCGATTTAGACTGAGGGGGTCAGATCTCAAGAGGATAGGAGCTGAATTTTCCCCAAATCTTCAGGATTTTGACAGAATTTATCCCTTAATAATCCTCTATATCTAACCCTAAAATTAAGATCCCGGGGCAATCAATAGTTAACGGCTAACAGTTAACTGTAAACAGTCAAAAAGGTTATAGATAGCCTTTTATTGGATCAAATCAAGGGATGTGCTTATTTTTGACCAACATTTTTGGCAAACAAAAACCTTGGACAAAAATTTTGCTTTGCCCAATCTTCCCTGATCAACGACTAGGATTTTATCACATTTTTATTTCCCCGAGTGTTAATTTTTGTTTCCATCATCCATGGCTTATGGTTTAATATCATTTTTAAAACGTGCAGAATTAGCAGCTTCTGCCGCAGCTACATCCCCTTTTCCAAAAAAGGCAGGAAAGGGTTTGGGGATCTCTAGTGCACGTTGAGTTGCAGGTCGGGTATCAATACGGTCAAACCAGCCTTGAAGGTTATTCAGCCCATCCACCGATACTTTCGCCCAATAATAAGCTCGTGCCCAAGGATAAGTAGCCATATCTACAATAGTGAAGTCATTACCAAGGATATAACTTTTCCCTTCAAGCTGCTGATCCAATACTTCCAGCAGCCTGCGTGATTCTGACCCATAGCGCTTGATGGCAAATTCATCACGATGCCCTTGAGGTTCTGCAATCCGCTGGAAGTACATCGCCTGACCCATCATCGGTCCAATGCCACTCATCTGAAACATCAGCCACTGAAGTGCTTGGGATCGGGCTTTTTCTGCCTCGGGAAGGAACTTCCCATATTTCTGAGCTAGATACCAAAGAATTGCACCCGACTCAAAAACCACAAAATCGTCATTACCACGATCAACGATAGTCGGGATACGCCCGTTAGGGTTAAGAGATTTGTACCAGTCTGACTTTTGTTCTTTTTTGGAAAAGTCAATATAGGTCATCTCATAGTCCACTTCTGCTTCTTCAAGAAAGATCAGCGGCTTCCATCCGTTCATAGTCGATGCAGTGTAGAGATGAATTTCAGCTTGTTTTGTCATGATTTTTCTTTAGATGAGATATTGACGCTTCAGTTAGTTTTAATGAGTTTTGGAGCACGGAGCAGACAGAGGCTCTGCTAGTTCAACACCTAAATCATGGGCGGAGTCAAGAAACACCATCTTTAGGTGACTGATGTATCGGTCTCGGTCAGCCTCAAATTCTGGATTTTTGATGACGTTGTAGCAGGCGAAATGGGGCAATTCCTTGAAGCCACAAAACTCATGACTCTTACGCATGGGTAGCAGCACCTCTTCTAGTGAGAGTCCTTCAAAAAAACTATTGGGATTGTTAAAGACGTCGGCGGGCGCATTCCATGTAGTGGATAGCATGAATTTCTTGCCATTCATCAGGCCACCCGATCCGTATGAGCCATTACTGTGCCCGAAGAATTCACCATAAGCGTAGACATCGTCTATGTAACGCTTTAAACTTGACGGCATCATGAACCAGTACACTGGGTACTGAAAGATGACCGCATCAGCTTGCTTGAATTTCCCAATCTCCTCTGGGATGTTGTAGCCGTGTTCCACAACAGTGGTCAGTAGCTCGTATTGATCTTTCAATATATCCACTGCTATCTCGAAAAGACCTTGATTGTAGCGGCCTTTAGCGAACTCTTTAGTTTCTTTGCCCAAAATCAAAAGCAAAGTTTTCATCACTATTACTTCCCCCCATCAGATAATGTGTACAGTTATTGCTTCATAGTAAAAATCAAAGTTACTATAGTCAACTAGTATACGTTTAGTAACCAGGTATAAAAAATGAGTTCAGTAATCGACATCGAAACTGATAGTGACATCGACATCAAAACCGCCATTGACCCCTGTCTCAGCCCCTGTCCAATCGAGCGTGGAATGAGGATTTTGGGTGGCAAATGGAAAGGATCGATTCTTTGGCATCTCAAGGATGGCCCGATGCGCTTCAACGATCTAGCGCGCCAGATCGGGGGAGCTAGCAAAAAAATGGTGACCCAGCGGCTAAGAGAAATGGAGGATACGGGCTTAGTCAACCGTAATGTCATCAGTACCAAGCCCATTGCTGTGGCCTATGAGATCACAGATTTTGGTCGAACAGCTCTGAGATTTCTGGAGGAGCTAAAGAAATGGGCAGAGGAATATAATATCTAATCTTTTAGCAGTTCTCAGTTCGGTGAGGATTATAATTAAGAATTAAGAATTAAGAATTAAGAACTTGCGAATTGAGAATTTAAAATTAATAATTGAGAATTTAAAATTAATAATTGAGAATTTAAAATTAATAATTGTACCTTCTACCTTCTTAATTCTACCTTCTTAATTCTACCTTCTTAATTCTACATTCTGCATTCTTAATTCTGCATTCTCAATTCAACAACATCTCAAACACCAAAATAAGCTGGTTCATTCCCCGGCTTCCACTTAATATTGCAACCAATACTAGGCTTTTGATCAGAATTCACCGGTTGCGACCCTAGCACCGCATCAATAGCTGCTCGTAAATCTTTACCGGTAACTGGTATACCATTACTAGGACGACTATCATCCAATTGACCTCGGTAAACTAGCTCTTGGTTAGCATCGAATAGGAAAAAATCTGGGGTACAAGCAGCTGTATACACCTGAGCGGTTTCCTGAGTCTGATCATAACAGAAGGGAAAAGTGAATCCCAGCTCCTGAGCCATTTCCTTAAGTTTATCGGGAGCATCATCGGGGTAATTATCGGCATCATTAGCGCTAATCGCCACCATACCGAGATTAGCATCGGCATAGTCTTTCCCTAACTTAGCCAATTCTCCCTGTATATGTTTAACAAAAGGACAATGGCGGCAGATAAACATGACCAGTAACCCCTGTTTACCCGCAAAGGTCTCTAAGGAAATCGTCTCGCCAGACACTGCATCCGGTAACTGAAACTCTGGTGCTTTGGTACCTAAGGACAACATTGTCGAGTTAACTAATGACATCGTTTTACTCCTAAACTATTGTGGTGACAACTTATATTCTTCTAACCTTGCCTACCATATCAGATCCCATGGCAACGGCTATGATCTGATTATGATATGGTAATCCGACCCAGAACCAAACTACCAAACCACCACACCACCTTGGCCAAAAGGCCACGGGTTCGCGTTCAACCAAAAAAACGTGGTATAATAGACAAACTTCCTATAGGTAGTTGTTTGGAAAAGGTAATAAGAAAGCAACGGAAAATTCTGATGCCAGCCGTTACCGATGATTAATGGGAATGACTGTTTCAGGTGTTGCAGCAAAGACGAGTAAAAGGTGAAGCTCCCTATCAAACCCTTGTCTTAATACACTGGCCTTTAGGCCACGCTACGGGAACGCGCTACCCTTGGAAACCGTAACCGTTGCCCAAGGGAGGGAACCCAAAGGGTTAGCACTAGTCACTGATGGTAGAAACCCCCCCATGAACGCGCTCCATGGCTACCAAGGTCAGCAGAGGGGATGGTCAGGGCGTAAATCCGATTTTGGCAGAACCACAAAAGTTGGAATAAATATGACCCTCCAACCCAAAGATTTCAATGGCAATAACAATGAATCATTAAGAATGCTAGCACGGGCGATCGCATTTTCTAAGGGACAGTTTTCTCTGATTTTAGCCCGTTGTAATTATCAATCATTGCGGCAGCGATTAACACAACAACTGACAGAACGCTACCAGATTAAGTTTCACTCCAGGGCTTTGGCCTCATCGGCTACAAACCTCTATAGCAATGTTCAAGCGGAACTGACGTCACTACTACCCGATGCCCTGATTGTTCACAATTTGGAATTAGTCAGGGATCTTGATCGGCTATTGGTTTCTACCAATAATGCACGGGATGAATTTCGCAAAACCTTCCCCTTCCCCCTGGTGTTATGGGTAACCGATCAGGTCCAGCACAAGCTGAGGCGAGTAGCACCAGATTTCACCAGTTGGGCTGCTACTCCCATTGGCTTTGAGATGGCAACGGATGAGTTAATTGATTTTATCGAGCAAACCGTCAATCAGGTCTATGGCAAAGTATTAAACTCTGGTGCTGGCAGATTTCTAGACAATGATGACCTGAATTTGGGCATTGGTTCGACTCGCCGCACGGAGTTAAAGTCAGCCCAGAATGAGCTAAACCATCGTAAGGTCAGATTAGACCCACCGTTAGAAGCTAGCTTAGAATTTGTCTTGGGTCGTGCCGCTGATGGGTCATCACAAGAGTCTCTGGAACATTATCAGCGTAGTTTAGCCCAATGGCAGCAGATTAAGCCAGAGGCCAGAGAAACCGACGAAAAACCCCAAACATTCACCTCCTCATCAGAGCGGGTTGGATGCTTACTGTACTATTTAGGACTATGGTGGCGTACCTATGCTGAGAGACATCGGGCTGAACATCAAGTCGCTTGTGGTCATGCCGCAGAGTATTATCAGCAATGTATTAAAGTCTTTGAACAGGCTGAGCGACCGGACTTAGTTGCCAAGTTTATTAATCCTTGGGCAGAGGTACTGCAACGACTGGGACACTGGGATGACTTGGAAGCAGTTGCTAACACAGCCTTGACTCTCCATCAAACCTATGGTAATCCGTTTAGACTAGCGCGAGCCTATGGCTTTTTAGCAGAAGTCGCCTTATGGAAATCTGATTGGACTAACGCGCAACAGTTAGCCCAACAGGCTCTGTTAATCTTAGAACAGGCATTGTGTGAATTCTGTACACCAACCTCATGCTCACTCGATACCGATTGTGATTGGGAGCGCTCATTTCACCAAGGTTGGTATTTATTGTCTCTAGCGCGATCGCATCGTGGGGCAGCGCGATCGCTTGGTGGGGCTGCGAGATCGCAACAGCAACAGCACCAAGATAAAATCCAAGACAGTCTGACAACTCTGGAAACAGCCAAAGCCAGAACCAAACCCCAGTATGATCCAGACCTTTACATTCGGATTTTAGAAGAACTGCGCCAGTGCTACTGGCAACAAGGTAACTATTTGACTGCTTTTCGGGTTAAACAACAAAGACGCTCCATTGAGCAGCAGTACAATTTTCGAGCCTTTATTGGTGCTGGTCGATTGCAGCCTAAACAACAGGTAACTAACCCAGCATTACCGAATCTAGACTACCACAATTCTGTGACCCCAGCCATTGCGGCCTCTGGTAGACAAGGGGATCTCAACGGCTTAATGCAACGTATGAGCCGTAGTGACCATAAACTCACCGTAATTTATGGTCAATCAGGAGTAGGTAAAAGTTCCCTTGTCCAAGCTGGGTTAATTCCCATCTTGAAACAAAAAACGATTGCCTCCCGTGAGGTGTTAACGGTTTTCCAGCAAGTTTATACCGATTGGATTCCCGAATTTGGGAAAGCATTAGCCAAGTCTCTGGCCGAAAAACACCTGATTAAGTATCAGGGTAATACTCTAGGAACAACAGCTGCAATTCTCAATACATTATGGAAAATAACAGAAGACAATATCCTAGTGGTTTTAGTCTTTGACCAATTTGAAGAATTTTTCTTCGCTGCCAAAGACAGAAAACAACGAATGGTTTTTTATGAGTTCATGAAGAGCTGTTTGAATATTCCCTATGTTAAAATTATTTTATCCCTTCGAGAAGATGACCTTCATTATTTATTAGAGTGTAACCGTCTAATTAACTTAGATGTCATTAACAACAATATTTTAAATAAAACGATTCTTTACTATCTCGGTAACTTTTCCCCAAAGGAAGCTCAATCAGTTATTCAAAGCTTAACTGCACACACGGCATTTTCTCTCGAGCCAACCCTAACCGATGCTTTAGTTAAGGATTTAGCAGGAGATACCAATGAGGTGCTCCCCATTGAGTTGCAAGTGGTAGGAGCTCAGCTCCAAGCCGAAAAAATTACCACCTTAGCAGATTACATAGCCAAAGGTCCTAAGGAAAAACTGGTTGAACGATACCTAGAAACAGCGATTAAAGACTGTGGTGAAGAGAACGAACGAATCACTAAACTTGTTTTGTATTTACTTACCGACGAAAACGGGATGCGGCCCCTAAAGACTAAGGCTGAATTAGCAGAAGATTTGGACTTAGAAGAGGAGCAACTAGATTTAGTATTAGAAGTGTTAGTGGGTTCTGGGTTAGTCTTTGAAGTGCCAGAATACCCTGCTGATCGTTATCAGTTAGTTCATGATTATTTAGTATCATTTATTCGCCAAGGACAAGAGCCTCAAATCTTAGCGGAGTTAAAACTGACCAAAGAAGAGCTAAAGCAAGCACTCCATCAAGAACAAGAGGAACGAAGACGAGCAGAAATTGCAGAAATTAAAGCCTTGAGTTCTCTATCTCAAGCTCTACTGTCTTCCCACGACCAGTTAGGAGCATTGATCGCTAGTGTAAAAGCTGGTAAACGATTACTCACCACAGAGGTTACTCGTGAGATTAAACAGCAACAAGTGAATCAGCTTCAGGAAATTATCAATAACTTGCAAGAGTGCAATCGTTTGGAAGGACATGATGCGGGAGTATTTGGTGTTTGTTTAAGTCCTGATGGTAAACTAATTACTTCTGCTAGTGAAGATGGCACGATCAAGATTTGGGGAATTGATGGGAAAGCCTTGGCAAGCTGTCGGGGTCACAACGAGCAAGTGTTTAGCATTAACTTTAGTCCCAATGGTGAGATGTTTGCCTCTGCCAGTGCTGATGGCACCATCAAACTCTGGCAACGGGATGGCAAGTTACTGAAAACTCTCAGAGGTCATAAAAACCAAGTTTTCAACATTAGTTTTAGTCCCGATGGTCACACCATTGCTGCTGCTAGTAAGGATGGCACCATCCAGCTCTGGCATCCTAATGGTACTCGGATTAAAACCCTGACCAGGTTTGGTCCTGCTAACTTTGGGATTAGTTTTAGTCCTGATGGTAAATCCCTTGCGATCGCTAGTGAAGATGGCACTATCAAACTCTGGAATTTAGACAGTAGTTGGCCGAAAATTTTCAATCGTCATGCTATGGGTGTCTTGAGTGTCTGCTTTAGTCCAGATGGTCGAATGCTGGCTTCCGGGAGTTGGGACGGTACCGCTAAACTCTGGAATATCGATGGCAAAGAACTCAACTCCATCGATAATTATGGCTTGCCAGTCTATCGGGTTAGATTTAGTCCCGATGGTCAACTATTAGCACTAGCCAGTAAAGATAATCGAATTCGACTTTATAACCTTGATGGAATTAAGCTCAAGACCTTACGAGGACACAAAGGGTCTGTGTGTGGGGTAAGTTTCAGCCCCGATGGACGGTTACTGGCTTCTGCTAGTGTAGATAAAACTATCAGACTTTGGAGTCTCAAAGGCATTGGACTGAATACTCAGCAAAGCCATACTGGTAAACTTATCGGCTTTTGTTTTAATTCTACCGGTAAGCAGTATGCTTCCGCTAGTGAAGATAAAACAGTGAAACTATGGAGTCTAGACGGCACATTACTCAGAACATTTTCAGGACATCAAGCTAGTGTCAGGAGTGTCAGTTTTAGTCCTAAAGCCAAACTATTGGCCACTGCTAGTGTGGATGGCATCATTAAAATTTGGCATCTTAATGGAGCGTTACTGCAAACCTTTCCAGCCCATGGTCGGAGTATCAGGAGTCTAAGTTTTAGTCCTGATGGTAAAATCCTGGCCTCTGCGGGTAATGACAGAATCATTAAGCTGTGGGGAATTGATCATAAGTATGGACAGGATAAAGGAGTACTTCTCAATACTCTCAACGGCCATATTGCTAAAATCCTTACCATTAGATTCAGTCAGGATGGTCAGATGCTGGTTTCCGCTGGGGAAGATAAAACCATTAAACGTTGGCATCTCGATGGTAGCTTAATCGATACTATTCCAGCCCATAGTCTAAAAATTGTCTGTTTGAGATTCAGTGGGGATGGTGAAATTATGGCTTCCGCTAGTGCTGATAAAACAGTGAAACTATGGAGCTTGGATGGTAAACTGATCACTACCTTACAAGGACATCTTGCAGGAGTTAGAGGTGTTGTTTTTAGTCCTGACAGTCAAATTATTGCTTCCGTTAGTGCTGATAGGACGGTAAAGCTTTGGACTCGTGATGGTAAGGAATTCAAAACCCTAAAAGGACATCTTGCTCCTGTGTGCAATGCTTGTTTCCTGGCTGATGGTGAAACTTTGGTATCGGTCAGTGAAGATGGTACTGCTAAAATCTGGAATATCGATGGTACAGAAATCAAAACCTTTGGCGGACCGATTAATGACAGTACAGTCGTAGGTGTAAAACCTGGGCAGCGAATAGTTACCAGGGGGAGTCATAGCACTACCTCTGATTTAACCTCTGATTTAAAGGATTTATTGGTGAAGGGGTGCTATTGGATCAGTGACTATTTGAAGCATAATCCGACCTTGAGTGAAAGCGATCGCAAATTGTGTGATGGGATTTTACCAGAAGTGTTGAATCGGGAGTAGGGAGTCGGGAATCGGGAGTAGGGAATCGGGAATCGGGAAAGACAGGGAAGTGTGGGAGGTGTGGGAGGCGCGGGGAGATGGGGAGATCTTGATTTTTATGATCTATTCGGTCGTGCGCCTCACCGCACTCAGCTTCTAGATTTTAGTTCACATTCTTAGGCATTGCTTAAATCAAGGTTTCGGCATGAATTAACTCATAACCAGCAACTTTCAACTTCTCATTATGGACACGGGCGTTATTGGTTCGGAAGTTAGGTTGTGAGGAATCCCATAACACTTTGGGAAAATTGTAGCGATCGCATATTTGATCAGTCAGCTCCCGCGTCGTGAGTTTGACGTCATTAACTAAGTTGTAGATACCTTGGGAACGATTTCGTCGGGCAAACTCCACAGCCTGAACAATGTCGTCTCGGTGAATCCAATTAATAAAGTTATCGCCACTGCCAGGAAGCGTCGTGCCAGCCAGTCGCTCAAAGCGCTTGCTTAACTCACGACCGGGACCATAAATCCCTCCAAGGCGCAGGATACAGACGTTGCAATTTTCACTGCTTGCTCCTAATAGAATATGTTCCGTCAAAGACAAAACCCGACCATGGTCGTTGGCTGGAACGATAGGAGAATTTTCATCTACCCATGCCCCTTCTTGGTTACCGTAGACGGCGCAACTACTTAGGTAAATTACCTGCTTCACGGTGGGATGATCTGCTAAAGCTGCTACCAAATTACTGGCGGTGGGGATGTAGGTCGCTTCGTAGAGGTTGGCATCAACTTGCCGATTACTGATCGGAGCAATACTCAGCACAATAGTGTCCTGATCCATAAGCGCCGACTGCATCCCTTGGGCATCATCCCCTTTCATCACCACTACCTGTGAGGCGACTTCCTTCAGCTTTGCTACCCGTTCTTGGGTAGTAGTGGTAGCTGTCACCTGGTGACCCTGGTGGTGATGCCAGAAATTTGCTAGAGCTGTGCCAACATAACCGCAACCAATAATGGTAATATTCATAAGGTATACTCCGTAGGGATATCCGTAACAATTTCAAGAAAGCGAGTCTAAACCCCTCCCGAAACCGATCCGTTGGAGGAGTATTGAGTAGTGAGTATAGTGAGTATAGATTGAGTGTTCAGTAGTAAGAATTACTCAATACCGAAAAACTCAGTAGATGCTTTGCTTTTGGTGGATAGGTTGTTTTCTATAGCCAGGCAAGGTTGAATATCTCAGCTGAGCTAGTCAAGCTGAAACTGTTCCCCGCTATGAATTCAGGACTGATATCCTGACTTTAAGCTTGGACGGTAAGCGTTTTGCCTATGCTTGACTTCAACAGTTGAGCTGTTGGTTCCGGATTTAGAAAACTCAGATCAATCTGTCTAGGACTTTCTAATAGAATTCCCAGAGCTTATGATCACGGAACAGTTTTGGCTCAAGCCTAAACAGCTTTTGATTTCCCTATAGATATTGCTCCTGATGTAGATCACATGTACACAATCTGTTTCATTATATCAATTTTCGCCTAAATGTAAAGAATTGTAAATGTAATGTAAAATACATAGGTTGCTGTGGTAATCTGAAATTTCGTCAACTAACAGCGATTAGCCAAGGGTTGCACACCATCAGCCCAAAATCCTCAACGTTTCAAGTCGAGGAGATTTCAAATCAGCGACTTACCCCAATTATTTGGGATTATGTGAGGGGAATGGTGGTAGAGTATTTTTGGTATTGCTACGGGGTTGAGATCGCTAAAACAGCTGAATCCGGATTCAGCAGCTTGATCTCGAAATCTGTAACGTCGGCATTAAGCCGTCAGCCAAAAGCTGACGCTACTTGAGGTGCCGTCAGCCGTTGGCCGTCAAGCAAGCTAAGGGAACAGCCGTGAGCTAACAGCTCACGCTGCGCTAACAGCTTATTTTATTCGCGCATCACCGATTGCGCTACGCCCAAGCTGCTCTCTTCGCAACTTTTGTCCTGTACTGACATTTACGCCTAGTCTTATAAAATAAAAAGATCACCATGAAACCATATTTCTCTGCACTTTTAATCCTATCCACAGTAACCACAATGACTGGTTGCACGAACGTTGGTGGTACGCCAAGTGCACAGGCTGCGCCATGCGAAAATCCTGTCACAACAAACGATGTTCTAGCTGCACAGGAAAGCTGGGGCAAAGCCATTGTCGCCATTGGTAAGGCAGAAAGCCCACAAGCAGAAGCACAAAGTACTCTTGACAGACTTTATGCTTATGATATTAGTACGGTTTTGTTCAAACCAACACTGGCCAGCGATGATCCGTTCAGAGGCACGGAGAAAGAGGCTTTGTCTTATTTTGTCGGCGGCAGCATCAGCGAAGATAAAGGTTTTGCTCTTGCGCCCTATAATAAAGTGCGCTTTGAGAATGAAGGAATTATTACCGACTGCGATACAGCCATGTCGATGGGTGAGTATTTTTTCACCAAAACAGACGGTAGCGAGATCAAGGTAGAATACTCTTTTGGTTATGTTCGCGATGAAAACGGTGATCTGAAAATCAATCTGCACCATTCATCTCTGCCGTATCAAGCAAAATAATGCGCTCGGCTCTACAGGGGGCTGATTTGCTTCTGGCTTGGGGGTTTCGGGTACTGCTTCAGTATGATTGGGATTTGGGGATGCGATTCGGGCTTTGCCGAAACGCTTCCGCGCTTATGCGATTAGCCCGAAGGGCGTTGGCTAGCGATGAAGCGTTCGCGCAGCGTGGCCAAAGGCCTCAGCTTCCGCGCTTATGCGATTAGCCCGAAGGGCGTTGGCTAGCGATCGCATCGGTTTTCATCCCCACTGGTTATAGCGGTGCTCATCGTAATCAGGTACACAGGATTTTTTTCCACTTCCGACTTCCCTACTCCAAAGCTCCCTTTTTTTTTAATTGGAGCCATTTTGGCGACACAAACAGAGCAAACAGTATTGTAATTAAAGTATTGCTTAGTCTGTTTTTGTTCAAACACAAGTAACTAGACACACAAGCTCTAGACACAAGTTACTAGCTCTCAGTCTGCGTTCAAGACAATACCTTGCTCCCCTACCTCTCACCTCGGTAGGGGATTTATTTTAAGGTTAGCTGATCCCATAAGGCTGAATGGTTACTTTGATTTCTCTTGCTTCTTTGGTGAACCTGCGCTCAAAAACGTAATAAACACCAGTAAAGCTAATACAGAAGCTGGTTCCGGTACAGAAGTCTTAGGAGTCGCTTCGCCAAAAATCTGCACATTAATATCCGAAGACTTGTCCCATCCGTTACCATTGCTATCGACGGTATCAACGAAGTTACCTGAGGCATCAAACTGCAAGAAACGATTGTCAGCACCATCCTGGGGCGAAGCACTCAATGCTGCGTTGGAAGCATGGTTAAACCAGGGATAGAAAAGACCCTGATCAGGGATCTCACGACCAACACCCCGCACTCCGAAGTTATAGGTTGTACCGCCTTCGATAGTCCAGTTGAGATTGTTAAAATCCACTTGCCAAATATTGACGAAATCACCAAAGTTATCGTATATCGACTCAGCAGCATCTGGATAAGGGACTTGGGTGATGGTAACATCTGGGTTGCTGGTAACGTTACTGTTAAAGTCTAACGTTACACTGGCGAAAGGAGAGATATCATCCTCAGCGGCAAGACCTGTTAACAGAGTAAAGCTCTCAAACCAATCTCCCAAGTTGTCTGGGTCACCAATACCCGTAATACCAGGTACCATCCAAGTGCGGATAGTATCGATAACAAAAGTGTCTCCGACATTGCCGATAGTGAAATCATCACCATAGAAGCCCAGGTTTTCGGAATCTGTAGCCCAACGGACATTACTGCGGTTTGCTTCAGAAATAGTATTGAGATTTTCTGTGGGTAGTCCTCGGTCAAACAACATTTCAGCCTGTGCATTGGAAGTGTAACCTAGCATCACAGCAGAAGCAGTGGCAAAAACTGCTCCGACTTTGGCGAGAGTTGACGTAAACATAGAATTAAAAGCTTTAAAGCTATAGGGTTGACGATGGTTTAGATTGGTAGCAATATCCAATAATTAAAATAAAATTGGAAATTATTAATTATAAATTGGGGATTATAAATTGGTAATTTTAAATTGGTAATTTTGATTTTTATATATGCTTTTTAGCTTTTTGTTTTTGCCTTCGGGAATGTTCGGATAGGGGTTAACATTGGGATTAACTACACCCAAATTTATTCCCCCTCCTTCCTCTCTTGCCACTCTCCCCTTTTACCCTGAGCGAGATGTAGCTCAAGGTGGCGGGAAGCGATAGATTACAAAGGATTCAGGCCGATTCTTTGATAGTCTAAAAAAAGACGGACATAAAATAACGACATCAAAATCCTGGAAGCCTTAAACATTATTTCCTTGGCCAGTTTGTGATGTCGTTATTTGAGAACTTATATATACATGGTGGCAAAGCAATGTTTGCAATTGGGTTTGCCTAATGTATGAGATCTCGCAGAATTACGGAGTATGGTTTATTGTGATTCGCCATTAACCATCGGAGCTTTAATTTACACTAGGTTTTTACAAAATCAGGACTTACGCACATAATCCATGGGTAGGGTGGGCAAAACTTACGCACATAATCCATGGGTAGGGTGGGCAAAACCTTGCCCACCCTACAGGTAGCTACGCGAACGCATCAATACAGGGCAATATTAACTTTTGTAACAATTAACGGGATTTGGCAGAAAACCCTAAGCTTAAGCCAGAGAACTATATCGAAGGATCAAGGATAAAGAATCAAGGATGATACTCCCATCCGTTACATCCGTTATCTCATGCCTGGCCCATTGACTGCTGATGGCTGTTCGCGTAGCGTGGCCATAGGCCAAGGCCTTTAGCTGATGAACAGAAAACTAAATAGCTGATCAAATCAAATCCCATTTGATCATAATATCAACAAATCCTCGGAGCTCTGTCCGACTTTTCCCTGTTTCCTATAGATACCTAGTAAAACTCAAGTGTGGAATCAACAGCAAGACGAGAAACTCAGACAGCTAGCTACAAAAGCCCAACAGTATCCTCCTAAGACAAGGATGCGACAGATAGCCTTAACCAAATTGGTCAAAGCAATTCGGGAATCCGGTCAGCTATGTCGTCCCCATCGTGGTAAATTTATCGGGTTTTATGAAGAAATTTATGATGAAGCTTGTAATCGAGTCTTTCTTTACCTCTGCCAAAATATTGATAAGTATGACCCCAAGAAAGGTGAAGTCTTACAATGGGTTAACTTTCTGATCAGAAAACGTTTTCCTGATGCTATTAACTCGATTTTAGGAACTCTAGCTATTTTTCCAGAAGATTCTTCTATCAAACGAGTGTCTATCGATGAGTTGGATCAGCTAAAATACCATCACAACAATCCTCTTTTGTCAAGTGAACTCATCGCCTGGATAGAATCCGACCCTGATGGTATTTTTCAAGAAACCTACGTCACTAATCATCCTGAAGCCAATTTTAAATTTTTGGCCCTTAAACGCATTGAAGGATATTCTTGGAAAGATTTAGAATCTAATTTAGGAATTTCCCTGAAGACTTTGAGTGGATTTCACAACCGTTGTTTAAATAAATTTTCTAATCAGTTAAAAGACTATTTTGATTAAATATTTTTGTTACTACTCTTAGTTGCTCCCTGCTCCCTGCTCCCTGCTCCTTACTCCCTGCTCCCTATTCCCTATTCCCTGTTCCCTGTTCCCTGCTCCCTTTGCTATATCAACAATACTATGAACAATACAGAAGAAAAGTTAACCTTCAAAGTTGCCCTAACCCCTTCAGCCCATCGCTTGGCAGAAAAGTTCCGGAGGCAGCAATCTAATCCTGATCAAGGCAAACAAGTTTATCTCAATACCTTGGCTGTCTATGCTATGAATTTTTACTGTCAGTGTATGGGAATTGATACAGATTTGTCCAAGAGTTCTAGCTTGACTCCAGTAATACCAACTCTGGGAGATATAGCAGATTTATATCTCAATAATCTCGGTAAACTAGAGTGTCTACCTGTGCTACCTCAATCCCAAGTTATTAAGATTCCCCCTATTGTCTGGAACAATCGGATTGGTTATATAGCTGTACAACTAAACGAATCTCTTACAGAAGCAACCTTACTAGGATTTAGTAAAACCGCCAGCACTCAGGAGTTACCTCTATCTGAGTTAGGGTCTCTGGAAGATTTCCTGGAACATATCGAAACCCTCAGCCAATGTGTAAACTTGAGCCAATGGTTTAACCAGATTTGTGACAAAGGTTGGCAAAGGGTTAAAACCCAAAAATATCCTTCAGCACCCCAGCCAGCTTTTCGTTTAAGGAGACCTAGAGTTACAGCAGCTAAATCCATCACTTTGGAGACAAACCTGGTTAGTTATCCCATGGATTTAGTAGTTACTGTCACTCAAGAATCACAGCAAGAGAGTGATATAGAGATACAAGTGAATGCTCGAGACATTGATCATCTACCCCTTGGTCTCAAGCTGATGGTGATTGATGACTCAGGAGAAATATTTTCGGAAGTATCTGCTGGAATTAATGATACTATTATCAGCCATGGATTTCTTGGTGAACGCCAAGAAGAGTTTACTCTAAAAGTAGCCTTAGGCGATGCTAGCTTTAGTGAGTATTTTGTTGTCTAGTTGCCTGGTATAATCTCGTTAAACCCTAAAGGAATACCATCATGACTAAGGTAGTTGTATTAAGACTTATTGGTGACCTAGAGAGTGACATTTGGGTTACCTTTGAATGGAGACCTCAGGGTCAGTTAGCTGAGGGTAGAATTACTACTCAGTTAGCACCAAATCCCAAAATTGCTCACCTTTACAGTAATTGGCAGCAACGATATCTTAATTTAGAGTATATTTACCGAAATCCCCGCTTAAAGCCCAGACGAATATACCTCTCTTCTAAACAAGAATGTGAGGAATTTGCTGATGAATTGAACAAAAATCTTAACCAATGGCTTAACTCTAATCATGGCTTTCGCCGGATCAGGGATAAATTAGCAGCACAGTTAAGAAGCAATACAGATAGGAATACTCATATTAGGGTGATGATTCAGACCGATAATCCTCAGCTTCAGCGACTCCCATGGCACCTGTGGGATTTTTGGAACGATCATGACTCTGTTGAAATTACCTTAAGTCCTCTGGAGTACGAAACAATTACAGCAAACCCTCCTAATGATCAGGTCAGAGTATTAGCGATTCTCGGTAACAGTGAGGGAATTGATATTGAACCAGATAAACAACACTTACAGGAATTAATTGGTAAAGACTCGTTACTTGAGTTTCTGGTCAAGCCTACACGAGAGCAGTTAGAAGCTTCCCTGCGGGATGCCCTGGGATGGCATATCCTCTTTTTTGCGGGTCATAGTTCTAGCGAGAGAAAAAGAGACCGGATGACGGGTCGGATTTATATTAATGACACCGATAGCTTAACCATTGATGAGTTAAAACATGCTCTAAAAACGGCGATTAACAATGGCTTGAAGTTAGCGATATTTAATAGCTGTGATGGTTTAGGCTTAGGCAATGCCCTGGCTGAGCTACAAATTCCACAAGTTATTATTATGAAGGAGCCGATTCCTGATCAGGTCGCTCATAAGTTCCTGGAGTTCTTTCTGACAGAATTTACCCAAAGAAAACCCCTGGAGCAAGCAGTCAGAGTAGCTAGGCAAAGACTGGAATCGATACAACATGAATTACCCTACGCCACTTGGTTACCGGTGATTTATCAGCACCCTACAGCAAAACCTTGGTGTTGGCCAGTGTCAGAATCATTAGAATCATCTAGAGAGGAACTATCACCTGTAAACCGTTTGATAAAATTAGCCTTAGCTACTGTTGCGCTTGTTGGCATTTACGGCATTTATAAACTTGCCATAGAACCTAACAAGCTAGGAGACAAGATTAGTTCTGGAGAAGAGATACTGGATACAACCTCTGCTCCACGTTTTAAGCAACGGGGTGTTGAATTGGTGGCAGCATGTCAGACTCCCTGGAGAGATAACTTAGCTATTTTTAGTCAAAAAAATTGGCAACGATGGCAGAAATGTTGGTGGAGCAAGACTAACTATCAAGACGCTGTTAATTTCTTCTCTAAATCCTGGCAAGAGGAAGACAAAGACCCAGAAACGTTAATTTATCTGAATAATGCCCTCTTAGACGCTACTAAATCCGATTACTACACCATTGCGGTGGCGGTACCCATTGTTAGAAACAAGGATGGCTCTGTCAAAAATCGGGAGCTAGCTCAAGAAATTCTTCGAGGAATCGCTCACGCTCAAACAGAAGTTAACTTGGAACTTTTTCAGGATAATGACAAATTACCAGGAAAGGATATTTTAAACGGTAAATCGATCAAGGGTAAGGGACTCAAAGTTATTATTGCTGATGATGCCAATATCCCATCAGAAGCGATCCAAAGGGCAAAAGCACTAGTCAAGGAACGAAATATCTACGGGGTAGTTGGTCACTATGCTAGTGATATGACTATACCAACTGTGGATATTTATAACACGAATAAGCTAGTTTTAATCTCCTCTGGCTCCACAACGGAAGAACTGACAGAGCACCCTAGGGACTTTTTCTTACGGACGGTAGCTAGCGCTAAAATCGAAGCCCAATCTTTGGTTGATTATTTGGTTGAAAATGGTCACCAAAAAGCGGCGGGTTTTTATAATCCAGAAAGTCCATTCACTCACTCGTTCTGGCAGGAATTTAAACAGCAGTTTACTAACCAAGGAGGAGAAATTGTCAATATCAAACACGATGATATATCTAAGCAGAACTTTAATGCTAAGCAAGCAATAGAGGAAATCCGACAAACTCAGGAAACAGCTATTGTTTTAATTCCCGATGGTCAAGTCACCAATGCTGTCACTAATGCTATCGATATGATCAAGGAAAACAATCGTGGTAATGTGATAGTGGGTTCCTCGGGAATGGCCAGGTCAAAAACACTAGCACTTGAAAATCCTGATCTATTCGAGAAGTTTGTGGTTTCTGTGCCCTGGCATCACTTAAATAGTGCTAACCCACAAGTTACTCAAGATGCTCAAACCTTATGGGGAAAATCTTTCAATTCCTTAACTTTCCGGTCTGCTTTAGCCTATGATACAACTCGTGTGTTGATTACGGCTATCGAAAAACAGAATAATCCCACACGTCTTGGTATGCAGAAAACCTTGAGAAGTCCTGATTTTAGTGCGGATGGGCTAACGGGAAAAATTGAGTTTGAACCGGCTAACGGTAATCGGAAGAATCCCTCACGAATCTTAGTGCATGTGGTGCCTTGTCCCAACCAGGACCATGGGTTAGAGTTTGTGCCCCTTGAGTATTCTTCTTGTGATTACCAAAAGCAAGAGTAAGGGTTGGATTGCTGAAGTTTGGAATAGGTAACTTCGGCTCAGGGGTAAGAGTGTAGTCATAGGACGGGCGGCTGATCAGGGTAATAGTTAATTGCTCTGACTTAAGGATAAAAAAGTATTTGCATCTTCGAGGGTTGACAAGTGCAGCGATACCCTGTATTCCATGTTGCAGGACAACGGAAAACGGAATATACTATTGATGATACAATCATTTCGCTGCAAAGATACTGAACGGCTTTTCAAAAACTACAGCGTCTCTCGATTTGCAAATTTCCGAACATCTGCTCTCAGGAAGCTTAAAATGCTTAATGCGGCCTATGACCTAAAAGACTTGCGGGTTCCACCAGGTAACAGACTAAAGGCTTTAAAGGGTGATCGCCAGGGTCAGTACAGCATTAGAATCAATGACCAGCATCGAGTCTGTTTCAGGTGGGAAAATGGAGATGCCTATGACGTTGAGATTGTGGATTATCACTAATTACTAAAAACTAATGACTACAAAACTTACCCCTATTACTCCCGGTGAAATTCTTCTAGAAGAATTTATCAAACCACTAGGCATTAGCGAGAATCAACTGGCTCAGGATATCCATGTACCCGTAACACGGATCAATGGCATCGTAAACGGCAAAAAAACTATTACTACAGATACGGCTCTGAGACTGGCCAGATATTTCGGTACTACTGCCCAATTTTGGTTGAACCTCCAGCAGCATTATGAGCTTGAACTAGCGGAGGCAACCCTGGCTGATCAGATTTTAAATACGATCAAGCCACTCGCTTCTATTGCGTCAAATGAATATGAAACTTAAGCAAATTATAGCGCTGGACACAGGGAATAGGGAATAGGGAATAGGGAATAGGGAATAGGAAAACACAAAGATAACCATCAACTATAGCGATTCTGTAGTTAGATGAGGTACATACCAAATTTCTTTCCCCTAGTAGGGCTGCTCGAGATGTACCTCACAGTCGCTGAAACCGCTATAACTCTTTAGCCACCGCAGCCACCACCACAGCCACCACCGCAGCCACCGCAACCACCACCACAGCCACCACCGCAACTACTGCCGCTATCACTGCTACTGGAGCCACTATCACCGCTACTGCAGCCACTGCCACCGCAGCCACTGCTACCGCAGCCACCACCACCGCTATTGTTGCGATTACTTCTACCACTGCTACGGCTACGGCGGCTACTGCTATTGCTACTGCTATTACCAAAATTGGTTAAAGGATTAAATAGCTTTTGCAAGTCTTCTAGACCATATTGGTTTAAAACTGTAGTACCAAATAGAGCAAATGCCAGGGCTAGTTGAGACTTGTCTTTAGGGTTTCGCAGCATCCCATGGGTAGCTCTTAGGTTTCCTAATACACTATCGCCGTAACGACTACAGTTTACTGGTACCACCAGAAAGCGCCAAGCAATAATTGCTGTGATGATGCACAGTATGATCAGGAAACCGACTGGCTTATCTCGCGAAATGCCTACTATAATCTTGGTGATTCCTAGGAGCAAGACAGCAAACAGAAGAAGTGCGGGATATTGCTGGGCTGATTTGGCTTGGTCTTCTGTAAGTAAGAGATTGAGATTGGTTAAGCGATCGCGTATTTGGTCTGTAGCGGATGCAGCGGATGCTCTAATTTGAGTTATAGTCTGACCAGTTCTAGCACCAATGTCAATTTTCAACTCAAGGGGATCATTTTTGTAAACCAAAGGATTCACTAATTCTAGCCCTCGGTATTCAGGCACAGGTCTTAAATGTTGCTCCTGCACAAGGTTAACGATGGCTGTATCGATGGCTCGCTGTTGACCACCAACTAAATAGGCTGTCTCATAGGCATGGAGAGAGATGGATTTCCCCTCAGGATCGGAAGCTGGTTGTAGTAGATACCAACGTAAACCGTAGGCCAAGACTACCGCAGCACTTACTAGAACTAGATAAAACCCGAGAAATAATGGTCCTGTAAAATTAAGTGGGTTTGCGCTATTGACTAAGGCTAATGACTCACAACCTGTGATGGTTACTGCCAAAACGAACAATAGGAAAACAATCGCGTATTGGTTGAGGCTGAAGTTGGGGAGTGAGTTTAAACTAACCTTAGGTAAGTGCCCCCTAAATCCCCCAGCGAGCAATCCCTCGCTGGGGGACTTTGACATCATTATCCCCCAATTTTGGGGGGCAGGGGGGCAAAACCAACTAACCTTAGGTAAAATCCAGTGCTGCTGAGGGTTTACCCGCACAAAATTGACATGCTGACTAACATGAATATCAGCAGGTGCCCAAATATCTACTGGTGGCGCTTCCCCAAAGAAATAGTGATAGCTGGCTAGGGTTTTAGTGTACCAATCGTCGAATTTAGACTTTTCACTGGCACCACCACCACTAGGCAGATGATGAAAGGGGGTTTGTAGAATGTTTGGGCAAAATTCCCCCCAGTAAGAATGGGTATAGGTCAAGTGTAGATGCCACACTTGATCCACTGGGTCAGAAGGGGAGACGGGATGGTCAGCTACTACTGCTAGAAACGCAAATTTCTTGTATTCATCAATCACCCGCTGAGCGTAGTTAAGACTCCACTGATTTTCCCGAGCCAGTCGCTTGCTAAAGGGAAATTTGGCATCAGGGTCATCTAAAGAAAATGCCTGAAGGCGTTGATAGAGTTGGGTTTGTTGAAGGTTCATCATTGTTTGTTTTTTCTTGTACAATGCTAGTTACCTGAATCTACCCATATATTTATATTCAGCCCAAAAACCAGGTTTTATGAAAAGGTGTTTTGATTTTGCGTTCCCGTAGGGTGATCTACGGTCAATCCCATTTCTCAGCAGCCTGATATAGCACTAGGCATTAAGGTGTTTGACATTGTCAGCCATGCAAAGCGCGAGTGGGGGAGACCACGGCAGTCGCTTATAGGGAAACCCCCGCAGGTTGGGCTTTGGTGCGTTTGACCCGTAATTAAATTCGCCACGGGTCGCACCTGAGGCATCGCTCCTAAACTCTGAAACTTATAGCAATTCTATATGATTCGTAAAATATATTAGCCGAAGCGATCGCTATAACCTTTTCCCAGTAATAATTTACAATTTTGCATATTTTACAAATGATTTAGGTAGCTCAAGTCATAGCTTACTTTTGACTTCTGAGTTGCCACTTTGCTGACTTGCGCGTAGCAGTATATTTGCTTACCAATACCATGAGAGCGGCAGTCTGGCTTCAAACTAATTTGAAGATAGTTTGAATATTTTTGGGTAATATAAAAAACATGGTATAATTCTTATACTAGAAAGTCTGCTAGTTGCCTGAATCCCATAGCCCGATAACTCAAAGCGTTGATTGACTCACAATTCTTAGGATTAAAATTCCTAGTAAATCCTGAGGGAGTAACAGCGCTAGTTATCAACATGCAAATTTTCGTCAGTCAATCAGAGTCAAGGAGACTGCTGTAGGTTATTGGATATGGCAATCTACAAAAATGCGGCAATAAATAAAAATGAATAGAGTAGTTACTTTAACACTAGATGGTGACCTAGACAGTGGAATTCGAGTCACTTTGACATGGGGAACAACAGACAAGTCAGCTGAAGGAAAAATTATGAGTCGGTTGGCCCCAAACCCCGAAATTTATCAACTATACACCGATTGGCAGCAAAAATATCGTACTTTAGAGTATTTTTACCGAAAGCCGCGCTTAACTCCCAAAGGAGTGTACATCTCTTCGGTTAAATCCTGTGAGCAATTGGTTGACGAGTTAAGGAACAATATTAACCAATGGCTGAATTCTAGATCGGATGGCTTTGACCAGATCACAAATCAATTAACAACTCAGTTAAGCCGTCATCGTGATATTCGGGTATTGATTCAGACCGATAATCCTCAGCTTCAACGATTACCATGGCACCTCTGGGATGTATGGAATAATCATGACTCCGTTGAATTTAGTTTAATTCCCTTGGAATACCAGCCAACTCCAGAAACTAAACCGAGAAATCGAGTCAGACTATTAGCCATTCTTGGTAACAGTGACGGAATTGATATCGAAACCGACCGCAACTATTGGCAGCAAGTCTCTAGTTTAGACTCATCCTCTTGCTTTCTAGTAGAACCGACACGAGAGGAGTTAGACCATAAGCTTTGGGAAAAAGAAGGCTGGGATATTCTGTTTTTTGCTGGCCATAGTTATAGTGAATGTAATGATAAAACCGGTCGAATTTATATTAATAATGAAGACAGTATTCTGATTAATGAGTTAATGCCAGCTCTCAAGCAAGCCATTAAAAATGGCTTGAAGCTAGCGATATTTAATAGCTGTGATGGCTTAGGTTTAGCCAATCGTCTAGCTAGATTACAAATGCCACAAGCGATTATTATGAAAGAGCCAGTGCCCGATGAAGTTGCCCAGACCTTCCTCAGGTTCTTTCTGGAAGAATTTTCTCAAGGAAAGTCTCTCCAAAAGGCAGTTAAAGTAGCACGCAAAAGACTGCATTATCTAGAGAATCGATTAGAGAAAAAATTACCCTACGCCACCTGGTTACCGGTAATTTATCACCATCCTAAAGCAAAACCTTGGAGTTGGCCAGTGTCAGTATCATTGGAAGAAACTGCACCACCTATAGAGGAAGCACCATCTGTAAACCGTTGGATAAAATTAGCCTTAGCTACTGTTGCGCTCCTTGGCATTTACGGAATTTATCAACTTGCCACAGAGCCTAACAAGCTAGGAGATAAGATTAGTTCTGGGGAAGAGATACTGGATACAACCTCTGCACCATACTCCAAGCAACGGGGTGTGAAGTTACTAGCCGAGTGTCAGGAGCCATTCAGAAATTATTTAGGAATTTGGCGTCAAGAAACCAGGGAAAAAGTTCGGAATTGCTTTTGGACAAAAACTCACTATAAAAGAGCTATTGAGTTACTTAAAGAATCCTGGCAAGAGCATGGAGCGGATCCGGAAACCTTAATTTACCTGAATAATGCGCTACTGGAAGCTGAAGGAAAAAACTATTATACAATAGCTGTTACAATTCCCATGATTGACACCCCGAATCAATCAGAAAAAGATGCCAATGGTGCTCAAGAAATTATGCGAGGAATTGCCCAAGCTCAAACGGAATTTAATTTGGGACTCTTTGAAGACAATAACGAACTGATTCAGGACTTTCCAGGTAAAGATTTCCTGAACGCGAAGCGTGGCCAACGGCCTGAGCGTAAAGGGATTAATAATAGGATTGGACTCAGAGTCGTAATTGCTGATGATGCCCATCGTGAAGAGGAGGCGAAAGCAAGAGCAAGCTTATTGGTGAAGCAATCGAGTATTCTAGGAGTCATCGGTCACTGGACTAGTGAAACAACTCTTGCCGCTGTAGATACTTATCAAAATGGGAAGCTGGTATTGATTTCTCCCTATGCGATGACAACAGAACTCAGAACTAAGCCTAGAAATTTTTTATTTCGGACTGTACCTACTACTGAAGACGAAACTGATATTTTAGTTGACCACCTACTTAAGATAGGTCAACGCCAAGCGGCAGTTTTTTACACTCCTCAAAGCCCATTTAGTAGCTATGGATGGCAGAAATTCAAACAAAAATTTCAAGCCAAGGGAGGAAAGATCATAAAAGTCCGAGAGAATGATTTATCCAAAAGTAAATTCAACGCCAACAAAGCCCTAGAGGAAGTAAGGAAATATGGGGAAACCCCCTTGGTGTTATTTCCAGATGGTAACATCACTGATGCTTTGAAGAATTCTATTGAGTTAATCAAAACTAACAACAGTCGTAATTTGATAGTAGGGGGATGGGTTCTCTACAGTCCCCAGACTCTAAGCATCGAAGATTCAAAGCTATTGGAGAAAGTAGTTTTATTTGTTCCCTGGCATCCCCAAAGCAGTCCCAACCAACAATTTACTGAAGACACTGATAAATTGTGGTATGGATCAGTAAATCCGACCACAGCTATGACCTATGATGCCACTCGTACCTTCATTAAGGCGTTAGAAATGTCAAAGAAACCGACACGTAAGGGTATCCAGAAAACATTAGCAAGTCCTGATTTTAGTGCCGAGGGTGCAACAGGAACCATTGAGTTTACATCCAACGGTCATCGCAAGAATCCTCCTGGAGAATTAGTTCATATCGTGCCTTGTCCGAAGAGCTTCTTTGGGTTAGAGTTTGTGCCCCTTGAGTATTCTTCTTGTGATCACAAACAGCAAGATTGACACTCCCCGCGCTTTAGCGACGGGGATTCTAAGTTCACCGTAGCTACTTGCTCTACCAGGGTTGCCCCAAGCAAAGTAGAGGTTGCTACTCCCTTAGCGTTACTTCGGGTATGCCCTACCCTAGATTTTGCCTTCTGCAAAATGTTGATAGCCGCGTTGGTGTCCCGATGCAACTGACAGCCACACTGACAGACATGAGTACGAGTAGACAGAGATTTATTGACTACCCGTTTACACTGATTGCATTGTTGGCTAGTGTAGTGTGGTGGAACAGCAACAGCTAGTTTCTCAAACTTGGCAGCAAAGTACTCTATCCACTGTCTGAACTGATACCAACTAGCATCAGCGATTGACTTAGCTAAGCAGTGGTTCTTGAGCATATTGCTAACCCTTAAGTCTTCATAGGCTACTAAATCGTTAGATTTGCAGACGTTACGCGCCACTCTCTTGGCATGTTCATTCCGTTGCCTACTTACTCTCAAGTGTTTTCTGGAGTATCTAGCTCTGGCTTGACGGCGTCGAATCGAACCTTTCTGCTTTTTATAGATGCGACGTTGAGCCTGTTTGATGTCAGATTCAGCAATTCTTAGGAACCTGGGATTAGGTTCTTGGTAGCCATTGGAGTCAGTATAGAAAAACTCCAGACCAACATCTAGCCCAATCTCAAGACCTGTTTTGGGCTGAGCATCAACACACTCAATATCAACACAAAACTGGCAATAATAGCCATCAGCCCGACGTACTAAACGAACTCGCTTGATAGATTTTACAGGATAGATATGAATATCCCACTTACCTAAAAGCTTCAGCTCACCAATACCTTTTTGATCAGTAATAGTGATACGCCGCTTTGTGTGGTGAAGCTTCCAACCCGTGGTTTTGTACTCAACAGAGCGGTTGTCTTTCTGGAATCTGGGATATCCTTTCTTTCCTGGTTTATGATACTTGCAATTGTCGTAAAACCGAGAAATTGCCAACCACGCCCGTATGCGCTAACGCGCACGCTTCGCGAACAGCAGATGCTTGACAAGCCATAGAATTAAGGTCTTTAACAAAAATGAATTCGTTGCGTAGTTCTGTTGAGTACTTGTTTAAGTCAAAACGCAATATATTGGCTTCTCTGGGTGCATCCATCCAGTACCTCAAACACTTATTGCGAATGAATTGAACTGTCCTGATGGCTTCATCAATAGCCTGATATTGAGCTTGTTTGGCTTTGACTTTGTACTCTAAAACTAGCATTGATTCGACCGAGTCAATATGGTTGTTTGCTTGCTGCTATCAACATAGCACAGTACCATCTAGTTGTCGATAGGATTCGCCAAACAACTCAACAATGAGACTGAAGTCTATAAAATACAAGCATCATAACCATTCAGTGGGATTGGCGTGTGTTCATCTAGTATGGATTCCCAAGAGGAGGAAACCTGTCCTAATCGGGGATGTCGCAACACGCTGTAGAGAAATATTTTATGAATTGGCTATTGAGAAAGAATGGGAAATTAAAGCCGTTGAAATAGCACCCGACCACATTCACTTGTTCGTTTGTCATCAGCCCAATTATTCTATTACCCAGGTTGTGCAAGCTTTCAAAGGTAGGTCATCGTGTTATCTAAGACGAGAATTTCCTCACCTGCTGAAGCTTCCAAGCTTGTGGACTCGTTCATATTTTCACACAACCGCAGGTAGTGTCAGTTCTAAAGTCATTATGAAATATATTAATGACCCTCATCACAATACTCATTGATGAAGACGGCGCTTAAAAGCGCTACCTTGCCTTCATCCGCCATCTAAAGATAGGCGGTTGAAGGCTGCCTGCGTCAATAATAAGGAACTTCGGCTTAGGGGGAAGAGTAAGGGAAGTGTGGAAAGTGTGGGGAGCAACTGGCTCCCCAAGACCTCAGTGCATCGCTTCGTCCTTTGAATTTGTAAACACCATAGGGGAGACGGGATGGTCAGCTACTACTGCTAGAAACGCAAATTTTTTGTATTCATCAATTACCCGCTGAGTGTATTTAAGACTCCACTGATTTTCCCGAGCTAGTCGCTTGCTAAAGGGAAATTTGGCATCAGGGTCATCTAAAGAAAATGCCTGAAGGCGTTGATAGAGTTGGGTTTGTTGAAGGTTCATCATTGTTTGTCTTTTTTTGTGCAATGCTAGTTACCTGAATCTACCCATATATTTATCTTCAGTCTAAAAATAAGGTTTTATGAAAAGGTGTCTTGATTTGGCGTTCCCGTAGCGTGGCCTACGCCCAGGTGGGGGAATGCGTCGCGATTTTGTTCAAATGAGTGTGAAGATAGTTTAAATATTTCTGGATAATATCAAAAATATGGTATTATCCATATACTATAAAGTATGCTAGTTGCCTAAATCCCATACCCCCATAACTCAAAGCGCTGTTTGAATTACAATTCTTAGGATTAAAATTCCTAGTAAATCCTGAGGGAGTAACAGCGCTAATCATCAACATGCAAATTTTCGTCAGTGAATCAGAGTCAAGCAGACTCCTGTAGGTTATTGGATCTGGCAATCTAGCAAAATACGGCAATCAATAGAAATGAATAGAGTAATTATTTTAACACTAGATGGTGACCTAGATAGTGGAATTCGAGTCACTTTGACATGGGGAACAACAGACAAGTCAGCTGAAGGAAAAATTATGAGTCGGTTGGCACCAAACCCCGAAATTTATCAACTATACACCGATTGGCAGCAAGGATATCGTACTTTAGAGTATTTTTACCGAAAGCCGCGCTTAACTCCCAAAGGAGTGTACATCTCTTCGGTTAAATCCTGTGAGCAATTGGTTGACGAGTTAAGCAACAATATTAACCAATGGCTGAATTCTAAATCGGATGGCTTTGACAAGATCAGAAATCAATTAACAACTGAGTTAAGCCGTCATCGTGATACTCGGGTATTGATTCAGACCGATAATCCTCAGCTTCAACGATTACCATGGCACCTCTGGGATGTATGGGAAAATAATCATGACTCCGTTGAATTTAGTTTAATTCCCTTGGAATACCAGCCAACTCCAGAAACTAAACTGAGAAATCGAGTCAGACTATTAGCCATTCTTGGTAACAGTGACGGAATTGATATCGAAGCTGACCGCAACTATTGGCAGCAAGTCTCTAATTTAGACTCATCCTCTTGCTTTCTAGTAGAACCGACACGAGAGGAGTTAGACCAAAAACTTTGGGAAAAAGAAGGCTGGGATATTCTGTTTTTTGCTGGTCATAGTTCTAGCGAATCTAATGATGAAACCGGTCGAATTTATATTAATCAGGAAGACAGTATTATAATTGATGATTTAATTCCTGGTCTCAAGCAAGCCATTAAAAACGGCTTGAAGCTAGCTATATTTAATAGCTGTGATGGCTTAGGTTTAGCCAATCGTCTAGCTAGATTACAAATGCCACAAGCCATTATTATGAAAGAGCCAGTGCCCGATGAAGTTGCCCAGACTTTTCTCAGGTTATTTTTGGAAGAATTTTCTCAAGGAAAGTCTCTCCATAAGGCAGTTAAACTAGCACGAAAAAGACTGCATTATCTAGAGAATCGATTAGAGAAAAAATTACCCTACGCCACCTGGTTACCGGTGATTTATCACCATCCTAAAGCACAACCTTGGCGTTCGCCAGTGTCAGGATCATTAGTTAAACTTTTGATTAAATTAGCGTTAGGAACTGTTGCGATCCTTAGCATTTATGGAATTTATAAAATTGCCACAGAGCCTAACCCACTAGGAGACAAGATTAGTTATGGAGAAGAAATACTGGATACAACCTCTGCACCATACTTAAAGGAACGGAGTGTGAAGTTAGTAGCCACGTGTCAGGAGCCATTCAGAAATTATTTAGGAATTTGGCGTCAAGAAACTAGGAAAAAAGTTCGGAATTGCTTTTGGACAAAAGCTCACTATACAACAGCTGTTAAGTTACTTAAACAATCCTGGCAACAGGATGGAGCGGATCCGGAAACCTTAATTTACTTGAATAATGCGCTACTGGAAGCTGAAGGAAAAAACTATTATACAATAGCTGTTACAATTCCCATAATTGATACCCCAAATCAAGATAACCCAAATCAATCAGTAAAAGATGCTAATGCTGCTAAAGAAATTATGCGAGGAATTGCCCAAGCTCAAACGGAAGTTAATTTGGGACTCTTTGAAGACAATAACCAACTGATTCAGCAATTTCCAGGTAAAGATTTTCTGAGCGCGAAGCCTGGCCAACGGCCTGAGCGTAAAGGGATTAATAATAGGATTGGACTCAGAGTCTTAATTGCTGATGATGCCAATCGTCAAGAGGAGGCGAAAGCAAGAGCAAGCTTATTGGTGAAGCAATCGAGTATTCTAGGAGTCATCGGTCACTGGAGTAGTGAAACAACTCTTGCCGCTGTAGATACTTATCAAAATGGGAAGCTGGTATTGATTGCTCCCTATGCGATGACAACAGAACTCACAAGTAACCCTCGAAATTTTTTATTTCGGACTGTACCTACTACTGAAGACGAAACTGATATTTTAGTTGACCACCTACTTAAGATAGGTCAACGCCAAGCGGCAGTTTTTTACACTCCTCAAAGCCCATTTAGTAGCTATGGATGGCAGAAATT
>NZ_JAAHHS010000029.1:0-1520 GCF_010692395.1 Moorena sp. SIO3H5 | reverse complement strand
GGACTGTACCTACTACTGAAGACGAAACTGATATTTTAGTTGACCACCTACTTAAGATAGGTCAACGCCAAGCGGCAGTTTTTTACACTCCTCAAAGCCCATTTAGTAGCTATGGATGGCAGAAATTTAAACAAAAATTTGAAACCAAGGGAGGAAGGATCATAAAAGTCCGAGAGTATGATTTATCCAAAAGTAACTTCAACGCCAACAAAGCCCTAGAGGAAGTCAGGAAATATGGGGAAACCCCCTTGGTGTTATTCCCAGATGCTCAAATCACTGATGCTTTGAAGAATTCCATTGAGTTAATCAAAACTAACAACGGTCGTAATTTGATAGTAGGGGGATGGAATCTCTACAGTCCCCAGACTCTAAGCATCAGAGATTCAAAGCTATTGGAAAAAGTAGTTTTATTTGTTCCCTGGCATCCCCGAAGCAGTCCTAACCAAAAATTTACTGAAGACACTATGAAATTGTGGTATGGATCAGTAAATCCGACTACAGCTATGACCTATGATGCCACTCGTACGTTGATTAAGGCATTAGAAATGTCAAATAAACCGACACGTAAGGGTATCCAGAAAACATTAGCCAGTCCTGGTTTTACTGCTTATGGTGCAACAGGAACCATTGAGTTTACACCCAAGGATCGTCATCGCAAGAATCCTCCTGGAGAATTAGTTAAGATCGTGCCTTGTTCTAAGAGCTTCTTTGGTTTAGCCTTTGTGCCCCTTGAGTATTCTTCTTGTGATTAAAAGCAATCAGCTATCAGCTAAAGGCCTTTGGCCACGCTACGCGAACAGCAATCAGCTATTAGCAATCAGCAATCAGCTAAAGGCCTTTGGCCACGCTACGCGAACAGCAATCAGCTAAAGGCCTTTGGCCACGCTACGCGAACAGCTATCAGCCAAAGGCTGACGGCTGACCGCTGACAGCTGATTGCTTAAGCTAACATTAACTATAAAGAAACAAAATCAGATGAGCAATAATCTTGAGCTAAGTGAGTTCAAACAAGAAGTTGCTACTATTTATGATAACAGGAGCAATTCTTACGATAACGGAGACTTCCATCCTCGGCTTGCTAATGGTCTAATCGAACATGTTGACATTAGACCTCGACAAAAAATCTTGGACATTGCTACGGGAACTGGCTTAGTTGCTATTGAAGCAGCAAAACGAGTTGGTCAGGATGGTCGAGTGGTGGGAGTAGATATTTCTAAATTCTTAATTCTTAATTCTTAATTCTTAATTCTTAATTCAATCTTTCCAAAACACTATTTAATAACTGTAGCTGATAAACCTGGCTACTGGTATCCTGTGGTTCTTGATTTGTTGGCAAACTGAACACTTTATCTGCCTTAGTTTGATACTGACGCACCATCGAGAAAGCGTCATTACTGAAACCAGTCAGATAATCCTGAGCTGCATCACTTAAGGCTTGGGCTACTTGATTGTCATAAGAGTCAGCGGATGAATTTGACTTATCTTTCTTTGCCCCTTTACTGAGGATATAGCTAGCTCCT
>NZ_JAAHHS010000289.1 GCF_010692395.1 Moorena sp. SIO3H5 | reverse complement strand
ATTGGTGATGTCTGATGGCTGATGGCTGATGGCTGATGGCTGATGGCTGATGGCTGATGGCTGATGGCTGATGGCTGATGGCTGATGGCTGATGGCTGATGGCTGATGGCTGATGGCTGATGGCTTAATTATTACCTCAGGAGTTTTGAGAAAGCTATTTCACTCACCTCACACTATTTGATCAAGAATTTATACAAAAGTTAAACCTGACATCAAATCTTCATCAACGCGATCGCATACATCGGACAGAGAGACTTATAAATAACAGGGAATTCACAGACAAAACTGCTCTATACTCCCTAATCTCTAGAACCACTAAGTGTGAATCAGGTAAGTCACTCAATGAAATATAAACTGCTTTCTGCATTAATGGCGACCGGTACTGTTTTAGGAGTTTTGTGTTCTGTCAATCAAGCATCTGCCAACACAAATGTATCTCAGCAACAATACGATCAACAGTATAGCACTTCAGGGAATGACGTACCAAAACTAACCTATGAGCAGTGGGAATACTTTAACGGTTTCGTCAATGAAGAAAGATTAGGGATAAATCAAGGGGATTTACCTGAAGTCGATTTGAATACTCTGCGCTGGGAAAGTGGTGCCAAAGATGTGGAAGTCTTTTTTATCAACGAAGGAGCCGGTTTCAGAAATCAACTCTTCTATTCTTTGGATGATGGTAGCACTAAAGAAATAGTATTTGAGGATGTTTCCTCTCCCTTGGGTATTCTCCCTGACGAAGATGGTGCTTTGGCACTTGGTCAAGGTTTAAATCTGGGTAATTTTGCGGGTGACACCTTTATTGACTTTTTTGTGAAGTCCGATGGCTACAATGGTGGTCACAACTACTTTGGTTTCGATCCCCAACAAAACCCCGACGGATTCAACCATCTCTTGGCTTATGAACTTGAATTTGGAGGGGAAAAGTTTGTGATGCTAGGATTTGAAGACGATTGGATATCCGAGCAAGCCAATGAGTCAGGAGACCAAGACTTTAACGATGTTGTCTTTGTTGTCAGCGGACTCACACACACACCACAGCTCCCACCATCAAACAGTGTATCCACACCAGAACCAGGAACTCTCGTAGGTACGCTGTTTGCCTTCGGAGTTATGGGGTTAACATCAGTACAGAAGCGCCAAGGTAAAAAATCCTAATAATAAAACTGAGGCAAAAGAAGGCTACAGATAGTTATTTGGTAATAGGTAATAGGTTAGTAGTTAGTGGTTAGTGGTTTACTATTACCCATTTCCTATTATTCATTACCCATTACCTATTCTATTTTACTATCAAGTAGTCATATTCGTAGTTATCATGTGAATAAACAATATGAATCAACACTAGTGTGTAGGAATACAGCAATGTTTCCTACACACTATTTATGTTTACCCCTATCAATAATCCCTATAGGAATTACCCAAGTGAAATGAACCTTTAAGGTTTTAGCCAATAGGAAACCGGTAACTTCAGATTGACAAATGCTCAGATATCTCGATTTAAGCCAAATCAAACAGCAACACCTCTGCTTGCTCTTGACCCACTAACATCACAGATTCTGCTTGAGAAATAGCAGCACCATCACCAGCTTGTAACAAGTAATTATCTAACTTGACCTGACCTCGTGCTACTTGTACCCAAATATGACGATCTTGATTAGTATGGGTTATTACTGATGCACCAGCATCCAGATTCGTGGCATAGAGATTAACATCTTGATGAATGCTCACAGAACCATCTCGTCCATCCTCTGAAGCAACTAATCTTAATTGATTCTGCTTTTCTTCTGGTGCATAAAATTTCTGCTCGTAGCTTGGTGTTAATCGAGTTTGATTCGGTAAAATCCAGATTTGAAAAAAATGGGCGATGTCAGTAGCTGAATAATTATACTCACTGTGGGCAATACCTTTTCCTGCACTCATCCGTTGCACTTCACCAGGACGAATAACGGTTGTATTGCCAAGGGTATCTTTGTGCTCAAGGGCTCCTTCTAGGACATAGGAAATAATTTCCATATCTCTATGGGAGTGAGTTCCAAATCCAGTTCCACCTTCAATCCGGTCTTGATTAATTACCCGCAGTTGGCGAAATCCCATATGAGCGGGATCGTAATAGTTAGCAAAGGAAAAGGTGTGGTAAGAATCGAGCCAACCGTAATTAGCATGTCCTCTTTCAGAGGATTTCCGAATTTTGATTATTTTTTGATTGTTTGTGGTTACAGTCATCGGGTTTGCCTCCAAATTTTGTAATTAGTTATTGGTAAGCTGATCTTCGTTTAAATTTGTTCTGACAGCAAGGGAGCAGGGAGTAGGGAGTAGGGAGTAAGGGGATAGGGGTTGACGTTTTTTTGATAACTGAATTATCCAATTGAAATGCGCAACAGCTTACAGTTAATTGAGGACTACTAAGTACCTGTAAAAAAATAAACCTCACTTATTAAATTGTGTAAACTTGCCAAAATTACCTCTGCATCAAGAGATGGAGCTACGCATAATATCTGCATAAGCATCATTGACTCCACCAGCATTTTTACCAAGTTGAATCACCGATTCAATGTAATCGGTTTGATTAACTCGGCTATCGCCACAACAAATTAATACAACTGGAGCTTCTGTTACTTGACGCTGATCATCAGACGTTTTCGTCGAGATGGGGTAGTGTATCGGTCAGTACAACCTTCTACGGCAGAGATTGTGGAGCGCGATCGCATCGCGTATTACTAATCCTTGTCCTACTCTTGATCAATTTTTACCGAAAGCTCTGAGGGCGAAAGCCCCTAACTTATAGTTATGGGGATGAGCCCGAAGGGAATTTATTCCCCGTCAGCTAATTTTGATCTCGAATGCTGATACTGGCTCCGATAGTATATAATCAGATAGTAAGGCACGCCAGTATTTGAGATGACCCTTTGATATAAGTAGGTAACGTAAAAAATGTGTCTTGAGAATGCACATTGCGTAATTCAATCTAACGATATGATGGCCTATGAAAGTCATTGGGCAAGAAATTAGAGAAAGCCTGGCAAGTCTGAGGAAAAACCCTGAGTACGGTGGGGCACACCGGAACTTAGATCAATGATCTGAAAGCTTGGGGAGATTTGACCTCTACTGTGGTTGGTGTAAACCTGTCACGGCAAGTCAATTCGGTGAGCCAAGAATCCCCCTGCTTATAGCTGTGGGGAGTGTCAAAAGTTGTTAGAGATACAGCTAATATGTAAGCTTATGCGCTAGGCGCACGCGTGCGCGTTCAGCTATCAGCTATCAGTGGTCAGCTTAAAATAAACTTTGGGAGAATTTAAAGGTCTGCTTTTCGCGTCTAATTATTAAATTCGCCACGGCTCGCACCTAATAGTTCGAGATTAATAAGGATATGCTGATTGCTGATTGCTGATTGCTTATAGCTTACACCTTTAACTATTATATTTAACCGAGCAACCGTAAGGCTGAGTGACTGTTGTTTCTACTGGTTTATTAGTAATAACACTATCCACAGCAGCTTGGACATAGTTAGTAGCTGTTTCTACATCCGCTGGATTAGCTGAGGGTTTATTATCAATTGCGCCCATGTATTTTAAGACTCCATCAGTATCAATAACATACATATGGGGTGTGGTGCGAGCTTGATATAGACGACCAATGGTGCCTTCGGAGTCTATAATCACTGCTGTGGGATTAGCGCTACTGCTTTTCATCAATTCATTCGCTTTTTGAGGGGTGACATGACCTTGCTTTCCTGGAGCTGAGGAGATTATTGATAACCAAACTACTCCTTTGCTGGTAGCTTCTTTCTGAAGTTTCTGCATGTTACCGCTGTTGTAATGTTTGCGGACAAAGGGACATTGGTGATTAGTCCATTCCAATACTACGACTTTGCCTTTGAAATCACTGAGCTTGTGGGTGGTATTGTTGCTGTCAACTCCAGTGAATTCTGGTGCTTTTTCATCAATACTTAATGGTGATGATGCTGCAATTGCGGTGGATGCTGGACTTGTAGTTTGGGAATCTTTGCTGACGGGAGTATTCGGGCATCCGGTGATAATTAAGGCTAGGGCTACTAATCCAGTGGTGGTAATTTTCTGACCGTTAAATTTGAGAAAGTTGTTCATGTTTCTTGATGGCTGATTGTTGATTGTTGATTATTACTTGTTACTTGTTACTTGTTATTTGCCATTTCCTTAAATTCTACCTAAATTTTATATAGGTATCCTAAATTAATTGTGATAATTTTTGTTCCTTGTTTCCGACTCCCTACTCCCTACTCCCTACTCCCTATTCCCTATTCCCTGTTCCCTTTGCTATAGTTTTTTGATGGCACGTTGAACTTGCTCTGGGGAGAGAATCTGAGGTAGTATAATGGGTTCGGTAAATTCTGAGTCTCCTGGATACAAGACATAAAGGGGTACGCCACTACGTCCGAAGGATTCTAGAGCTTTGGTGATGGCTGGGTCACGATTAGTCCAGTCTGCTTTGAGTAGGGCAATTTTTTTAGACTCAAAGGCGGCTATGGTTTCTGGCTGGTTGAGAGCGACACGGTCATTAACTAGACAGGTAATACACCAGGATGCTGAGAAATTGAGGAATACTGGGTTTCCTGATTGCCTTAGTTTAACTAGTCGTTGAGCGGTATAGGGTTGCCATTTGATGCCCTGATTTTGATTATAGGTCAGTGGAGCAGGAGTGGTGGTGGAGATTTGGGCTAAGCTCAGGGAAAATCCTAGGGCGACTAAGGCGCAGATTGACCCCAAATGCTTTCCTAGAGGGGGGAGTAGGCGGGTTTTTTGGTGCAACCAAGTGGCAAAGGCAATTAGGATTAGCCCTGCTAGGGCGGCTGCTAAACCGTTGGTTCCAGTTTGCTGGGCTAATACCCAGATTAACCAGGCGGTGGCAGCGTACATGGGGAATGCCAGAAGCTGTTGGAAGGTTTCCATCCATGCTCCTGGTTTGGGTAAAATACGCTGCAATCCTGGGGTGAAGCTAATGGCTAGGTAGGGCAGAGCTAGCCCAAGACCGAGCATTTCAAAGATTGCGATCGCTATCGGTACGGATTGGGTCAGGGCTACTCCCAGGGCGGTTGCCATGAATGGTGCGGTGCAGGGAGTGGCGACTACGGTGGCAAAGACTCCTGTGAAAAATTCCCCTATGTATCCTGAGCGAGTGGTTAATCGTTGCCCAATTCCCATGATGGAAGCACCGAAGATAAAGACTCCCGATAGACTTAAGCCAACCGCAAACATTAGATATGCCATTAAGGTAACGAAAACGGGGGATTGTAGCTGGAATCCCCAACCGATTTGTTGCCCTAGCGATCGCAAAATTAATAGCACACTGGCCACTACGGTAAAACTGACCAGAATGCCTGCAGTGAATGCGATCGCATGGCGTCTGACTTGCTTGGGACTTTTCTGGGATTTTTGGACTATGTTGAGTGCTTTGAGGGATAGCACTGGGAAAACACAGGGCATCAGGTTGAGGATTATGCCTCCGAGTAATGCTAGCAGCAGCACTTCCCATCGCGGTTGGGTTGGGGTTGGGGCGGTTTTGCCTATTTCGTTGCTTACTGCGGCTTCAATGGTGAAGGCTTGGACTACGGATTGGTTGTCTAGGGATTCTCGAATCACTAGCACTCCAGTGATGGGGTCGAGTTTCCTAAGATAGCCTCGCTGCAATCGCAAGGTGATTCCATCTTGATTAAGTTCTGCGATTTGGGGCGCTGGATTGCTAATGATACCGTCTTGATGTGGGAAAAAGGTCACCTCTTGGATTTGAGCCTCTTCCATTTCGGGGGCGTCAACTTGCAGGGTTAAGTCTTTTGGTTCGATAGTGACCGTGACTTGCCATGGGGAGGGTTTGGGTAGAGTTTGACGGGCTTGCTCAAATACCTGTGCCCAATTTTGGTTGACTAAGGGAGGTCTAGAGGTAATCGGTAAGGTGAGGTTGAAGGTGCCTTCTTCCGGAATACAGTTTACTTCACATACCAGCCAATCCGCTTTTACGCGCAGTTGGAGAGCATCGGGAGTAGCTAGGTTGGCTGGGGGTGTGATTTGGCTGAGTAGGGTAACCTCTTCTTCATAGCCAAAGTTCATTAATGGCTCAAGGGGTAGCCGCTGGGGATATGGCCAAACAATGTCTCCCACTTCAAAGCCGGGGGGTAGGGTCCACTTCAGGGTAGCTCCAAGACCCGAGTCACCAGGGTTTCGCCAATAGGTGTGCCAGCCGGGATTGATGTTGAAGTGTAGTCCTACCCAGAAAGGGGTTCCAGGTTGAATGTTGATGACTTCGCTGATTAATTGCACCTCGACATTCTCGGTTTGGACTGGGTTAGCCGAGGCAGGAGCAATGGGTAGTAAGGCTGTGGAGAGGGTTAGGGCTAGGGCTATGATCCAGGTGAGGAGTTGGTGGCACATGATGACTCTAGTGAACACATGTTTAACCTACACGATTTTTTTTGAGGAATCATTTCAAGTATAGTTAGGTCAGTTACCCATTACCCATTATCAATTAAGCAACTAATCTTTTGGTATTAAAATTTTCATTTGTCAGGAATCGAGCGATTTGGGATTACCTGGATTGATTGCTCCTAGCTAGTAAGCGATGGACGCGCGTCCCGCTTTCAGCGATCGGCGAAGCCGCGCCAAAGGCGATCGCGTATTCCAATGGGATTAAAGCGTTGTTCAGCCTCCTGCTGAATTGCATCTCTGTGACGTTTACGTTCTACCAGATAGGTATCAACCTCATCTCGATGTCTGAGGTAGTAACCGATAACCAAGTAGATATCTGGTAGTTGTAGGGATGGATATTGCTCTGCGATTTCCTCTGGCGTGCATCCCTCAAGAAAAGCAGTCACAACAGTGTCTAGGGTGACGCGAGTTTTGGCAACTCGTACAACACCATAGGCATCTGTCTCTATAGGTGCGGGTTCAAGGGCAATTGCTAGAGTCATAGACTTTATCAGGTTGCTATTTCATATGGTAGCAAACGCCTAGTCAGGATCAGGATATGGGCGTTGCTGATCGGAGACAGACAATTCCTGACTCAATGCCTTCCTACTTTTACCATAGTTCTGAGGGGACAGGATTCTCTGATACCACAGGCGGTGTAGACACAGATGCCCAATAGAGCGCGATCGCCTAGGCCACCTTATCTTATGGTTTGATCATCACTAATTGTTTGAGGTGGAATAACCGAAGAACTATTGGTTGGTATATATCTTCTCTGGGCAAGCTGTTTTTGAAGCAAACGCCTTTCTTGTTTCCGTCTTTTTTCTAAATTTTTATTAGGTAATGAAGCCAGGAGATACAAAGAAACGAAAGGGATATAAATGTAAATGATTGAAACTAAAAACCATACTATACCATAATATCCCATTTTTCTAGCATATATAAATGCTAAAATTCCTAGACAAAAAGCATAAATTATCAAATAAAGCATAAATTATCAAATAAATTAACTGTCCAAAATCAGAGTTTTACATATGAATTTATATAAATTAAAAATATCATTATTATATTTTTTTTATCGCATTCATATGTTCTTCTAGTTTCATTAAAAAAATATTTTTATTATTTGATTTATTTTGATGATAAATAAACTTTATACCGGTCTTTTTACCATCAGGCAAACGGTAATTAATTTGATAACAATTTCCTACTGGTTTTCTTTTTTTGTAATAAAAAACTGGAGAGTAAAAAACTTTTTTGTAATTTAAAATTGTAGAGTAAGGAACTGTCCTTATTGTTTTTACTAGAAAATTGTGATATAAATCCCAAAAATATAGGACAGGAATATTAATTTTTTTAACACTTCCTTCAAATATTAAAGCAGTCTCATTTAAAAAGACAGAACCATCACCACAAAATGGTATTTTATAGGGGACATACTCGACATTAAATTGCATGATTATTTCTCCATATTCAGTTGACATCTTTCTTTAATATCAGAAAATTCAAAGCTATAAGTAGATATAGCTAGGTAATAATCACATACCTGTTTACATTCTTCATATAGACCTACCTCAAAATAACTATTGGCTAAGAGAAGAGTTAGACCAAAATTATAAGGGTCAACTTCAAGAGCAAGTTTAGATTCAACAATCGCGTCTTCAATCTGTCCATTAAATAGAAGCAGCTCAATATATTTTTGGCGTAGATTCATGTTGCCCCAATTTGTATTGACAAAGCTTTTAAGAAGCTGAATTATTCTGTTGATATCTTGTGATGCTTCTCGCAGTGTCTTATGAAGAAGCAAACTTTCTCGCAAATTTCTGATCTTAGTTAAATAATGTACTGCAATCAAAATAAAAAATACTTGCCACAATTGTTGTAAAATCGAAATTTCCTGAAATACCTCAAAAAAACTATCACCAGATATTTCATTTACTCCGACTATATTTAGCAATACAAAATATATTACACAATAATGAATTAAACGACCAATAATCATAAAAAAAATGCCGATAAAAGTTTTAAAAAAATTACTTTTTTCTTGACCTAAATAAAAAATAATTAATCCCCCTAGTAACATTGCATCTGGGACAATAACAGATGATAAATTAGATAAAACAGAGTATATCCAGAAACGTCTCCAATTTTTTTTTAGTTCCGCTCGTTCTTTTTTTTCCCAAGTAGGAAGAGAATTTTTTGACTTAAAATCTTTGTTTTTAATAATTTTTGTAACAGTTGATTTCGACCATTTTTTTAATTCATCTAAAAGAGCATGGGCAGATGAAGTACGGTTAACCAATTCTTTTTCTAATAGATGAAAAAGAATATAATCAAAATCGGGATCGATTTCTTCTAATACTTCACTGGGGGGTTGCGGAATACCAAGTAATATTTTTTTTGATAAATCTTGTTGTGTATCTCCTTCAAATGGCTTGATACCAGTCAGTAAACTGTAAGCACAAACACCCAATGCCCACAAATCTGATTGTTCACAAGGTCGCCCTCTCAATTGTTCTGGTGCCATATAGTAATATGTACCAGCTACGCGCTTAATAGTTTGAATTCCTTCTGCCATGCGACTAATCCCAAAATCTACTAATACAAATCTTCGATTTTGGTGATCACCTGTAACTAAAATATTACTCAGTTTGATATCTCGGTGAATTACATTGTTAGCATGAGCATGGGCTAAAGCATCTGCTATTTGAGCAAGAAAAGTTTTTACTTCGGTTGTTGAAAATTTTCCCCGTTGTTCTAAATATGACTGAAGAGTAATTCCGTCAATATATTCGGTAACTAAAATAAGTTTTCCTTCATGTATAAAGTAATCTTTGAGATTTATAATATTTGGATGATTTAATCTAGATAGCAACTCCGGTTCAACTAATAGCGAATCAATATTACCAGTATTATTAATTATTTTGACAGCAACAATTTTATCAGTTTTTTCTTTATGATAACCTTTATACACAACTCCATGACCACCTCTTCCAATTTCCTCTAAGAGAACATATTTATTTAAACGAACATTCCTAGTTGATGTTATTCTATTTTGAGTACTATTCATCAAAAACCTCCGTCACCATATCTCCGATTGAAGCTTCAATAAAAAGAGCGTCTTGATCTAGATGATCAATTCGGATTACATTATTTGTTTTAAGCCCTCCAACATTTACCCTAATCAAAACTTCTAAAACAATTACATTGGCAATTGTAAGTCTGTCTCTTGGTTGTAAACTATAAGGCTGATTCTCTGAAATAACTTTTCCATTTAACTTAGTACGTCCTCCGCTTTTATCAATAATAAAATACTCTGTATCAATTTGCTGTATTTCTAAATGCCTGCGACTAATTTGAAGACTTTTTTCATCCGAGCCAGGAACTCTTATAATTCTGGGGGGGCGACATGAGAGCTAAAAAGTAGACTGTATAAGCTTCATAGCTCTCATACCTCGTAAATAATTATCGAGCTTATGACGACTTAAACGCATTAACTTATCAACTAATTCCCAACATTG
>NZ_JAAHHS010000288.1 GCF_010692395.1 Moorena sp. SIO3H5 | reverse complement strand
AGCCGTCAGTTTGCCTTAGGTGTAGATAGTGCATCGGTTTACATTAATTCCTCACCAAAATTTTCACGGAATCCGCAACCAGGAGACTCCGTGTTTCTAGGTATGTCTAACCAAAAAGGACATTCTCGCGGCATGATTAGCCTGGAGACTCTCACTACCCTTAAACACGTAGTTCAGGGCAATGGACAGTTTTAGCCGTTGGTCATTTGAGCATTGGCTGATTTCAAGCGGGAGGGGATCAATCGATCCATCCAGTATTCTAAATAGGCTCGATTTTCGTCAAGTTGAGCAGGATCCGTGGTATCCATGGGATTAGGGGCTAGCCCCAAAATCGCAGCTGTAGTAACACAAAACATAGATTTCTGGAAAGTCTCGCATATTCTGACCCGCAAGTCAATTTCACCCCGATGCGATCGCATATAAAAATCCCTGAGATACTTGGGTAGATAATGCCTCATATCCTGCATCAGCAATGTCGGTGGAATTCCAGAACCACCAATAGGCAATGGGTCAGCATACAACGCGCCATAGGTAAATCGGGTTTGATCTGGAGAAATCTGGTAGGCTTGGGCATTCAGAGATACTGTCCCCAGAAAGGGTGTTCCCCGGAAGAAAATTGCTTCTACATAGGGTACTCCTGTATCAGACAAGAAAGTCAAACCAACCGATTCGGGAATAATCTCATACCTTTTATCACCAATCTGAGGGGCATAGCTAATCGGTTTGCTTGCTGCTGCGACTAACCCTGCTTTAATATGGTCTACTACTTGGGGAATAGACGTAATTTCCCCTTCGTCATAGCCCTCAGATAGGGACATGAATATATCACTCATCACCCGCCAGAATTGCCCTAATCCACTGGTATAGGCAAGCATTCGCACTTGTTCGGGCAGGAATTCAGGAAATAGCTTGTTAATTCCCAGCATCAGGGGATTTGTCTTAAACTTTGCCTGAATTGCTTCCGTACATCGCTGCTTAAATTCATCGGTATCGAGATGAGTATCTAAGCCCCCACCACCGTGCCATAACATCGAGCGCATACAGTATTCAGCGTACTCAAAGTTAATGCGGTCGTGCCACCAATGACGTAAAAGCTTTGAAAATGAAATATCCCCATTAAAGTATTTAAAGAAGGGGAAAAAGACTAAAAATTGATGATCCGCAGTGTAAATTAGATTACGAGAGTAAGCATCTAAAACAATTCCATAGCTGTGAAGTATACCGACTACTTCCATCAGGTTTTCTGGAGAATCCGATAGCAGAGCACTACCAGTTTGTAGTCGATTTATATACTCTTCTAGGGGATGCTTTTGTTTGTTTTTTTGGCTAACTACCATAATAATTATCTTGAAGGTTTAAGGTTTAAGGTTTAAGGTTGTCTGTAAAAATGAAGAATGAAGAATTCTAAATTCTAAATTCTACATTTCCCAACAACCTGTTAACCTTCAACTATTGGTTGATACATTCACAGCTACATTCGGTGGTGTCGTTACCAACGTTGCTGTGATCGGTTCACTTAAATTAAGTAACCATCCCGGCTGTATTCCCAGAATCACAATCAATAGGGCTAAAACTAGCCCTGGTAATTGTTCTGTAAACTTAACGCTGGGTAAATCAGTTAAATGGGTAGCGAGACGACCAAAGAAGGCTCCACCAACTAGTTGTAAAAAGTAAACAACCGTTAAACCGGTGCTGAGCATGCATAGGATAGTTGGGATTGGTAATACCTGGAGACTACCCCAGTAGACCAGAAATTCAGAGATAAATCCCACCATGCCAGGGATACCAGCACTAGCCATTACACCAAGCACCATCAAACTACCAACTACTGGCAGACCTCGTTCCGGATTTAATAAACCATTGAGGATAGTGATATCCCGTGAGCCAGTTTTCTTATAAATGATACCGACTAATAAAAACAGTAGCGCTGATATTAACCCGTGACTGATCATATGCAAAACTGAGGATACCAAGGCTAGCTTAGTGGCAGCAGCAGCAGCTAACAGAATGTATGCCATGTGAGCGACAGAACTATATGCCACCATTTTTTTCATGTCTTTTTGGACAATGGCATTGAACGCTCCGTAAAGGGAACTTACTGCTGCCCAAATTCCCAACCAAGGTGCCAGAATTGTCCAAGGTTCCGGAAACAAACCTAAGCCAAACCGCAACAAACCATAGGTACCTAATTTCAGGAGTACACCAGCTAATAGAATTGAAACTGGAGTTGATGCTTCCACGTGGGCATCTGGCAACCAGGTATGGAATGGCACAAACGGAATTTTAATTCCAAAGCCAATTAGAACTGCTCCTAAAAGAATTAATTGCTGAGCAACCGGTAGTAATGATGCCAGCTCCTTGGTCTCGGCGTAGCTAAAGCTAGAGGAACCAGTCAAAAACACTAGGCCAAGGAATGACGCTAGAACCAAGGCTCCGGAAAGGGCTGTGTAGAGAAGAAACTTGGTTGCAGCATAGCCTCTGCGCTTACCCCCCCAAATGGCAATCAACAAATATAGGGGAATCAGTTCTAGCTCATAGAAGATAAAAAACAGCAGTAAATCCTGAGCTAGAAAGGCACCGGCAACAGCGCCATTGATCAAGAGCATCAGAGCGTAATACAACCTAGGCCGAATGGTATTGGAATCTGTGCAATACAGGGCAATTGCGGTTAGCAGACCATTTAGGATAAGTAAGGGCAACGATAGACCATCTACCCCTAAACTATAGGTCAAACCGATTGCCTGAATCCAAGGAAGATTTTCCTGAAATTGTAGATTCACGTCACCGGGGTTAAACATGGTCATCAATATTACTGACCAGAGGAAAATACCACCAGTAACCACCAAGGCAATTTGACGAGCTGCTTTAGAGCTAACATTCCCGGGCCAAAACCCCACTATAGCGGCACTAAGTATTGGTACCAAAATCAAGGCACTCAACATAAATCGACCAGTCTCCTAATCATTTGTTTACTAACTGTTCTTATCGGGTTGTTTGGGGTTGAAGGTTGTTGAAGGTTGTTGAAGGTTGAAGGTTGTTACAGGTTGAAGGTTGCTTTGTTGAAGGTTGAAGGTTGTTACAGGTTGAAGGCGCACGGGTGGCCTTTTGGCCAAGGTTCAACACTCAAAGGGCTAACCTTCAAGTAGCTAACTTTCAACGGGCTAACCTTCAAGTAGCTAACTTTCAACGGGCTAACCTTCAAGTAGCTAACCTTCAAGTAGCTAACCTTCAACCTGCTAACCTTCAACTTGCTAACCTTGGCCTATTGGCCACGCGTGCGCGAACAACGGGCTAACCTCTAACTAATCACCGATCAACAATGACCACTGCTCCAAAGACCACTGACTCCAAGACCACTGATTCAAGGGCCAAGTGATGAAGATTGCTAATAAGCTGATTCCTAACAGGATAGTCAGTACATAAAACTGTGATTTACCGGAAACGCTGTATTTTAGGCTTTGACCACTAAATACTGTTCCTAAACCAACCAGATTGACTAACCCATCAACGATATATCTATCCACCCAAGCTGTAATGTTAGAAAATAAGCGAACAGCAAACACGATGGTGTAACGATACAGTTCGTCCAGGTAAAAGTCATAGGCGAATAGGTCTTGGAACAATTTCAACGGCATCCGAATTGAGCGCGACCAGGTTCTGGGTAGGTAAATTAAAGCCCCTATAGTGCAACCTACGACACCAGAGATTATCAAGCTTACCTCGGCTAGGAAATTGAGATCCTTCCATTCCGATAGCAATTCCATCGGACGTATTAGCACGGGTACCAGCAATGTCACTACCGTTAACGCTACCATTGGTAAAGCCATAGCCCACGGTACTTCTGGTGCTCGACGGGTCTTCGCTTGGGGTTTCCCTAGGAAAACTAGCCGAAACACCCGGACTAAACCTAAGGCAGTAACTGCGTTAACGAAGAGAAAGGGTATGACTAGAAGAGGGGCTTCAAACCAAAAGGCGTTAATCCCTTCACTCATTGCCCAAAAGCCACCCAGGGGGAAAAGTCCAATCAGACCAACCATACCCACCGCAAAGGCAGTGCTAGTAGCAGGCATTTTTGACCATAAGCCCCCCAATTCAGCTAAATTTTGGTTATTGGTGTTGAAGATTACCCCCCCGATGCTCATGAACATCAGGGCTTTAGCACAGGCATGGGCAACCAGTAAAATCACACCAATATCAGCACGCTGCATTCCAACCGCGATAAATACTAAGCCAATGTAAGCGCTGGTGGAATGGGAAAGCGATCGCTTAATATCAATTTGTGCGATCGCTACCAGTGAGGTTCCTAGTGCTGTGATAGTACCAATAACTACTAACACTGATAAGGTCAACGGTGAGATCATCGTCACAATCGGCACCAGTTTAATCAGCACATAAGTACCACAAGTCACCACCAAGGAATTCCGCAGTACTGAGGCAGGATTCGGTCCCTCCATCGCCTCATCCAACCATAAATTCAAGGGGAATTGGGCACATTTACCAATTGGACCAGCAATCAAAGCCAATCCCAGTAAGTTCCCTACCAGTGGCGTTAGATTAGCTGAATAAGCCCAGGTATACAAGTCTGAAAAGGTTAAGCTTCCCGCAAAGGTCGCTAAGCTCACCACCCCAACTAGCAGCAAGATATCTCCTACACGCTTAGTTAAAAAAGCATCTCGGGCAGCTTTGAGTGCTAAAGGCTGAGCATACCAAAAACCCACAATTAACAAAGTACACACCGTGAGCATTTCCAACAGAGCGTAAGTCAGGAATAAGGAATTACTCAAGACAATTCCAATCAATGCCCCTTCAAAAAATCCCATCAGGGCAAAGAAGCGAGCTAATCCCCAATCTTTCTCCATGTATCCGAGAGCATAGAGTTGGGCCAATAGACTTAGGCTAGTGATAAACTCCATTGCTCCAGTACTCACTGGTGAGACTTCCAGAACAAAAGATATGTCAATATCAGCTACCATTAGCCAGTGAAACTGTATCTCTTGCACTGGTTCCTGTAATGAAGCCTGGAAGATCAGCCAGCCATGAATGCAGGCCAAAAGTGTCATCAACAGGTTAAAGTAAGCCGCTGGTCTCGGTCCCGTACGACGCACTATTCCTGTTGCCCAGGGGATAGTTAAAAATGCCCCAATCCAACCGTAAATAGGAACTATCCAAATAGTCTGAGTAAGCAACTCAGTCATCACGCCTTGACCTCATCATTTTATTGAATCAATTAAATAAAAATCGGTACTAATTAGCCCAAACGAATTTTTAAAGTGACGATTTTCCTCGGTTTACAGCTAATAATGTCGTGATTTGTCTTAAATCATTAGTATTTTTATAACTTTATCAGTTAAGGGTTATCTTCGGCATAATTTCGGCAGTTTTTTACCGAATATTTTTTTGATTTTTACCATAAACCACGGGTTTTGACATCATGACAAGTAACCTTTATAGAACCGAGCCAGCTAACGGATTAAAGGTCAAGTCGGCCTTGACAACCGAGCCAGCTAATGGATTAAATGTCAAATCAGGCTTGACAACCCATCTATCCACCGATTTATGCTTAGTCAGGTTAGAGCGACCCAGTTCCCCGTGCCGTAACCCAGGAACTCGGTAACCGCACTCAGATTCTGGCCCTTAGTGAGGATTACTTATCTAAAAGTTATAAAAAAATTATAAAACAAAAGCAACCATTCTCCAAAACGGTGAATTTTCGTTAAATAATCTAGCTGACCCCCTCGGAGTGTTAAGTTTCGTTAAGGTCTCTCATTAAGAAGTATTATCATATTTTATATTGTCAAATACGCCAAGGTTCTCTATGCTTAGTTTTGGTTGTCCTTTAAACAAAGATGTAGAGGGCATTCCCCGTCTACTATCTTTGTTTCAGCCGGGGTGTAAGCGTAGCGTGGCCTATTGGCCAGGGAAACAATCACTTTTGCTTAGGCAAACCCACACCCCCCTCCACCCTTTAATCCCCCCCAAACTAACCATGAGGCGGATTAAGGGAGGAGCAAGGGAAGCACAGAAACACGACCAATACACTTAGCTACCTGATGCGTGCTAGGTGAATTAGCTAGGTCAGTTAGCTAAGTCAGTTAACTACCTGCAATGGGCTTGGTCGGCTCACGTTCTGACGGTGTATCGAAAAGGCCGATTTACCCGGCAACATTGCAGTTATCTGCAATGCCATAGAAACCCTAACTACACTGCCCTAACTACACTGCAAGGTTAGTTAGGGAGCGTTCATAACTCTTATTTGACTAATCCACTAGGAGAAAAGCGAAATGCCAATTGCTGTTGGAATGATTGAAACTGAGGGCTTTCCAGCTGTTGTAGAAGCAGCTGATGCGATGGTTAAAGCCGCTCGCGTCACCCTTGTGGGTTATGAAAAAATCGGTAGCGCTCGTGTAACCGTGATTGTCCGGGGAGATGTATCCGAGGTGCAAGCTTCCGTAGCTGCTGGGATAGACTCAGCAAACCGAGTGAATGGGGGTAAGGTGGTATCCACCCACATCATCGCTCGTCCCCATGAAAACTTAGAGTATGTCCTACCAATTCGTTACAGCGAAGCTGTGGAACAGTTCCGTAGCTACTAGCCAAGATGCTCCTAAAAACCATAGAGAGTCTAGAGGCAATTGGCACAAGCTTGGGTGCTGAACTCGTTGGTATGCAGTGACTATAGGTTTAGCTTAAGGGCTTATATGCCGTCACAACCATCCCACGTGTGGTCAGCGCGTGGGTTGATCAAAATTTTGATAAACGTCTAGGAGTAAAATTCATGTCAATTGCTGTGGGAATGGTGGAAACCCTTGGTTTTCCAGCGGTTGTAGAAGCCGCAGATGCGATGGTGAAAGCGGCTCGTGTCACCCTTGTGGGTTATGAAAAAATTGGTAGCGCTCGTGTAACCGTGATTGTGCGGGGAGATGTTTCCGAGGTGCAAGCTTCCGTATCTGCTGGGATTGATAACGTTAAGCGTGTTAATGGCGGTCAGGTATTATCTACCCATATTATTGCTCGACCTCACGAAAACCTCGAATATGTTCTACCAATTCGTTATACCGAAGATGTGGAACAGTTCCGGGAGAGTACTAACGCCATCCGTCCGATGAACCGTCCATAATCGTCCGCCAATTTGAGATTCAATACATGCCGGTGTCAAGTAGGGGATTTGCTTACCATGAGGGGAGAGATTGCTTGATCCACTAGTTTTGGCTTAGCCATATAACTGCTCCCTAATCCATCTCCCCCCAAGTCCTGTCACCCCAAGTCCTGTTAATAATTTAGGTCGATGCAAATTGCTTTGGTCCGAGGCACGGTCGTTAGTACTTATAAAGATCCTAGTCTTAGAGGAACTAAATTCCTTTTCCTGCAATACCTAGATGATGCAGGAGAACCACTCCCCAAGTATGAGGTAGCAGCTGACATAGTCGGTGCTGGTATAAATGAGTGGGTGCTAGTCAGCCGTGGCAGCGCGGCTCGGCAAGTTGGTGAGAGTGACAAGCGTCCCATTGACGCTATGGTGGTGGGGATTATTGACACGGTCAGTGTGGACAATAGCATGCTCTACAGCAAAAAAGACCAGTATTAGTGAGTAGGTTCGGACAATAGTAGCTTTGGGTAGTAGCTTTGGGTAGTAGCTTATGCCTGGTTATCCATTGCGCGATTCTGATCACGGTCCCAATAGCTTTCCAAAGCAGTTATTTGTAACGATAAGCCATAACGGTAGAGGTTAACTATTAAAAATCCAGCAATTTCTGCGTGATTACATTTCCCGAGTGGGAGCAGCAGAAATAACTAACCCCAATCCTCAAATGTGGGGCTTGACAAAAATCTATTTCATGACAGTGTATCTCAAATAAAAATTAGGAGGAAAACATCTATGGCATTTAGCACCCAGGCAGCTCCCCCAACACCTTGGTCACGGGATCTGGCTGAACCAAAAATTGATGACACAGCTTATGTCCATTCTTTTTCCAACATTATTGGAGATGTAGAGATTGGGCCAGATGTATTGATTGCCTCGGGAACCTCGATTCGAGCTGACGAAGGGGGACCATTTTACATCGGTGAAGGTACCAATATTCAAGATGGTGTTGTGATTCATGGTCTTGAAGACGGTCGGGTTGTTGGGGATGACCAGAAAGAGTACTCAGTTTGGATTGGCAAGGATGCATCGATTACCCACATGAGCCTGATTCATGGTCCTGCTTATGTTGCGGATGATTGCTTTATTGGCTTTCGCTCTACGGTGTTTAATGCTAGAGTTGGCAAGGGCTGTATTGTGATGATGCATGCCCTCGTTCAGGATGTCGAAATTCCTCCCGGTAAATATGTTCCTTCCGGAGCGGTGATTACTAATCAGCAGCAAGCTGACCGACTACCGGATGTAGAAGAGCAAGATAGAACGTTTGCTAACCATGTGGTGGCAATCAATGATGCATTGCGGGAGGGTTATCAGTGTGCAGAGGATGATTCCTGCATGATTCCCATCCGTAAGGAAATTGCTGACAATGCTGACTCTAATGGTCATAGTAGCCCTGATAGTTCCCATAAATCTTTCAGATCAATGTCTTCAAATACAGGATTAAGTTCAGAGCTTCAACAACGAGTTCGTCAACTGTTAGGCCAAGGATACCGAATTGGTGCTGAATATGCTGATGAGCGTCGCTTCCGTACTAGTTCCTGGAAGAGTGCTTCCGGAATACACTCCGATCGTGAATCAGAAGTGCTCCAATCCTTGGGTGATTGTCTGGCAGACCACGCTGGTGAGTATGTCCGACTAATTGGGATTGACCCGAAAGCTAAGCGCCGGGTGTGTGAAGAGATTATCCAAAAACCGGGTGGCCCTGTTTCTGGAAGTTCCACTGGATCTGGTTCAAGCAGCTACAGCCCCTATAGCTCTGCTCCTCAACCTACTGCGGGTTTCTCTAGCAATGGCTTAGACTCATCAGTGGATGATATAGTTCGTCAACTGTTGTCCCAAGGGTATCGGATTGGTATTGAGTATGCTGATGAGCGTCGGTTCCGGACTAGTTCCTGGAAGAGTGCCCCTGGCATAAGCTCCGATAATGTATCACAAGCTTTGGCAGACCTAGGGGCTTGTTTGGCAGACCACGCTGGTGAGTATGTCCGACTGATTGGCGTTGACCCGCAAGCCAAGCGCCGGGTGATGGAAAAGATTATTCAAAGACCTGGGGACACTGTCAACCCTGGTGCTAAATCTGCCCCTAGTAGTAGTAGCTATACTCCCGCTTCAACGCAATCCTCAGGATTCAATGGCAGCAGCGCTTCTGGTTCATCCTTGAGTCAAGATATCATTGAAAAGATCCGTAACTTGTTGTCCCAAGGTTTTCGCATTGGTACTGAACATGCGGATAAACGTCGATTCCGCACCAGCTCTTGGCAGAGTTGCTCCCCCATTGACTCTACTCGGGTTTCAGACGTGGTTGAAGGTCTAGAAACCTGCTTGGTTCAACATTCGGGTGAGTATGTACGGTTAATTGGTATTGATCCGAAAGCTAAACGGCGTGTTCTAGAGACGCTGATTCAAAGGCCGTAATCTATAAGAATAGCACAGGGAACAGGGAACAGATAGGGAAGTTTGGGAAGTCTGGGAAGTGTGGGTAGTGTGGGTAGATGGGAAGAAGCCCCAATACCGTACTGCATCCCTTAGAAAATAAACCGTCAAACCCTATCCCCCTACTCCCTTGCTGCGAGAACCATTTAATTTAAATCAAGACCAGCTTATTGATAGGTATTAGACTTCTTGCAACGGTAAAGAAGCTCTCAAAAATGATAGTGCTAGAGTCAAATTTAATCCCAAAACCGTTTACCCAGAATTCTTTACCCCGACAATTGCGGCGAAGTCTACTGTGCCAAAAATTATGCACTTGCCTAAACTTCTATTGAGTAATAATTCTCATATATAGATCGGAAGAGCGTCGGGAAGTACGCATCGAGCTTACTCTAAC
>NZ_JAAHHS010000287.1 GCF_010692395.1 Moorena sp. SIO3H5 | reverse complement strand
TCTGGTTCTGACCGTCGTGGTCATGACATCACCGGTAGTCGCTCATGGGGGAAACCCCCAAGACCGCGCTACCTCATTAAAGTAGGCTTTGCTAGCTCCACTTGTAAGCTTTGTCTCCATCGTCCCTTGTGTACTCGCACCAAAAAGCAAGGGCGCACTATTACCCTGCGTCCTCAACGCCAACATAATGCCCTGCAACAGGCTCGCCAGACTCAAACCACAGAGGATTTCCAGCATCGCTATGCTCAGCGTGCAGGTATTGAAGGTACCTTAGCTCAGGGCATTAAAGCGTTTGGCTTACGTCGATGTCGCTATATCGGTTTGACTAAAACCCACTTGCAGCACATCATCACAGCTTGTGCCATGAATATTGTGCGTTTGGTTAATTGGTGGCTCGGAGTTCCATTTGCAGCTACCCGATGTTCTCGTTTTGCTGCTCTTGCGCCGACCGGTTGACCTATGTGTAAACAAATATTAAGTTCGCCAGCGGTATCAACTTTGGGGGGAACAAGAGTCAATTTGCTTCTAAAAGTCCCCCGAGCGAGCAATCCCTCGCTCGGGGGATTTAGGGGGCTTGGATGTAGCAAATTAGACTTCTCAGACAACTTCTTATAATTTGGAATTTTACATTCTACATTCTGTCTTCTACATTCTTAATTCTCAATTCTTAATTCTCAATTCTCAATTCTTAATTCTTAATTCTGCATTCTGACAAACCTCAACTAGCCGGAGGCTAATATGTCCAAAAAACTCGACCAAATTATTGTTGTGGATGTTGAAGCCACCTGTTGGCAAGGTAAGCCACCCCCAGGAGAAGAAAATGAAATCATTGAAATTGGCATTTGTGTATTGGATGTTGTTTCTGGAAAGCCCCTGGAAAAAGACAGTATTTTGGTAAAACCAGAACGCTCAAGGGTCAGTAAATTTTGTACCAAACTGACTACATTAACCCAGGAGCAAGTTGACCAGGGAATTTCGTTTGTTGAAGCTTGTTCAATTCTACAGGATAAGTATTTATCTGCTAGGCGAGTGTGGGCAAGTTATGGAGATTATGATCGAAATCAATTTCAGAAACAGTGTACATCTCGTTTTTTGAGATATCCCTTCGGCACCAGACATATCAACATCAAGACCTTGTTTGCTATGAGTTATGCTTTGCCCCATGAAGTTGGTATGGCACAAGCTTTGGATTTACTAAATTTACCGCTGGAAGGTACTCACCACCGGGGAGGAGATGATGCTTGGAATATTGCTCGGATATTCTCAAGGTTACTCTTGCAATTAAGAACTACAGGATGATATCGACTAGAGTTATTCCAGAAGTGGGGAATAGGGAGCAGGGAGCAGGGAGCAGGGAGCAGGGAATAGGGAATAGGGAATAGGGAACAGGGAACAGGGAATAGGAATAATAATTTATGAAAACAGTATAAAAAAGCGTTACAACGCCGTCTTTAATAATGTTTATCAGCACTGTTTTAAACTTACATTTTTTTTTCATAGCTATCAGCTAGACAGTTTTTTTATATTACCTATTTTTCCCTCCTGGGAGCAGTAGTTGTGGGTTACTCTTACCTATTCCCTATTCCCTGTTCCCTGCTCCCTACTCCCTGCTCCCTAAAACCAAAGAATTTGTACCTCAAAAAATTAAAAATTTCTATATAAATATGAATCCGTCTCGGTTAATAAAAATAAGTAAATATTTGAGTAAGCACCTTCGACACCAGCCTCAGAGAATTGGAATCACACTCGCTCCTGGTGGCTGGGTTGGTGTTGATGAACTACTGGCGGCTTGTAAAAAGCATTCTTTTCGGATCAGCCGTGCTGAATTACATGAAGTAGTTGCCAAAAATGACAAGAAGCGCTTTTCTTTCGACTCCACAGGTAACCGAATTCGTGCCAATCAAGGTCATACGGTGAAAGTCGATTTACAGCTAGAACTTTTGGTTCCACCAGATGTCCTTTATCACGGTACCGGTCACCGCGCAGTTGAGTCAATTCTGCGCCAGGGTTTGTGTAAAATGTCGCGACACCATGTCCATTTATCGACGGATATGGCAACTGCAAAAAAAGTCGGAGCAAGGCATGGTCGCCCTGTAGTTTTCGCTATTGATGCCGCAGCTATGCAAAAAGCTGGTTACAGCTTCTATTGTTCTGATAATGGCATTTGGTTAGTGGATTCGGTATCACCAGAGTATTTACAGTTCACATTTGAGTCTAAATGTAATCCAAAAGGTGAGAAAAAGCATAAAAGCTGTAGAGGAGCAACAGGATAGCGATGACCTGCACCATACGGGAATTAGAGGAAGGCATGGTTGTACCCCTTACCCACATGGATACGGCTGCTCCCATGGCAAAGCTAGAACTGAGTACCAGATAGGGCCAGTCACTGGTATATCCCCAGGTGGCTAGTAAAGCCATTGCCAATGAGGTCATCATTAATTCAACGAACTCTGGTGGATTGTACTGGGTTGAAAGCACTAATGTTCGCCACCAAAACTGCCAAAGTCTCATAGATTAAAACAGCTAGTTAATGGTCAAAGCTAGCGTTGACTTAGGACTCTGATATTGTAATATAGTTATGCTTATAGTTATGCTGCTGTAAGTAGCTCAGAGCTTCTTTGGTTTGAACTTGAGGAAATTTGAGGTAGAAGCGGCTGACACTCAGAAAGGGTTCCGGTGTTTGTAAGATAACCATGCGATCGCACCACTTTGATAACCACTTGATTAATCCTCCTGGTGCCACTGGTGTGCAAATCCAGACCTGTGCTGGATTGTGGGCTTTTACTGCTTCCGTTGCTGCTGCTATGGTCATCCCAGTAGCAATGCCATCATCAACCAGCAACGCTAGCGCCCCAGTAGGATTGGTTTTCGGGCAACCCGGTTGGAGTTGAGCTAGCTGAGCTTGGGCTTTTTCTTGAGCTTGAGCTAATAGTATTTCCCGCCATTGAGCATTTTTGTTTCGCCATCGCGTTTGCCCAGACCACAGTACAACTCCGGAGGAAGTCACCGCACCGATTGCTAATTCTGGGTTGCTAGCCGTAGCAATTTTTTTTGCCACTACAATATCTAGCGGACAATCCAGTGCTTGAGCGACTGGTGCTGCTACTGGGATACCCCCCCGAGGTAGTGCGTATACAATAGGTGTTGGATCAATACCTGTAGCGTGCAGCCTGCTCACCAAGGGGATAAGTGCTTGAGCAAGCTGCTCACCGGCATCAGCGCGATCGCTAAACAGCGGGGCAGTGTACATGGCTTCCTCCGGCATGAAGTTGCCTGATATGTATTATAATTACTGATTTTTGTCAAGATTACTGTATCAAAAGAAAGAATTGTAATAATTAGTTGGTAATAATCTCCTCAATCTACTATTAGTAGTAAGATGCCTTATGCCTGCAAAAATTTCTGTGAGTCCTCATGTCCAACGGAGAACAACTTAGTCTTTTTGACGAGTCAGAGTTAACCCCATCACCGCCCAATAATGTCCAAAGGGAGCTAATCCCCACTGATGCCAAAATCCCTATTCCTGCTGGCACTTACGACACCATGGAATCCTTGACAGAACACTGTCAATCTTGCCAACGCTGCGAATTAGGAGCTACCCGCACTCAGGCTGTTATTGGACGTGGCAACCCTAAGGCCCTAATTATGATTATTGGGGAAGGACCGGGTAAACAAGAAGATGAGACTGGTATGCCCTTTGTAGGCAGAGCAGGGAAACTGTTGGAGAAAATTTTGGCATCTGTGAAAATCGATACTGAACAAGATGTATATATTTGTAATATGGTCAAGTGCCGACCTCCTGGTAACCGCACCCCTACTCCTAATGAAATTGAGGCGTGCAAACCTTACTTGTTGGAACAAATTCGCCTAGTAGAACCCCAAATTATTCTCTTCACTGGTGCTACAGCAGTAAAAGGCTTAACTGGTAACAAGCAGGGCATTACTAAAATTCGCGGCACCTGGATGGAATGGGAAGGGCATAAGTGGTGTATGCCAATTCTCCATCCTGCTTACTTACTGCGGAATCCGAAACGAGATCCAGGTAGTCCAAAGTGGATGATGTGGCAAGATATCCAGAAAGTGCGTGCTAAGTTAGACGAGATTCGATGATTCCATAGATATTAGGGAATAGGGAACAGGGAATAGGGAGTAGGGAGTAGGGAGTAGGGAGTAGGGAGTAGGGAATAGAGATTAGTTGAGTGTTAATTGTTAAGTGATAATTGTTAATTGCTAATTGTTAATTGCAAACTTTCAATGGTCAATTAACAATTTTCATTTCCATTTTAAATTGACTAAAAACCAAGAATGATACAGGTTTTTTCATAGCTATCAGCTACACAGAAGTTTTTCCCTCTTACCTCTTACCTGCTCCCTGCTCCCTGCTCCCTGCTCCCTGCTCCCTGCTCCCTAAAACCCAGACATTTGTACCTCACTCGTGATGATAATTGCTATATAAAATGATTATTGATGAAACTTGGTACCAACGACCACCTGGAGTTTCTGAGGCTACCTCCGCTGGTGGCATTGTTGCACGCCGTTGGGAGCAGCAGATATTCATTGCTCTAGTTCAAGAAGGCAATAGACTGGAATACGTTTTACCGAAAGGTCATGTAGAACCAGGAGAAACTATTGTAGAGGCCGCAGAGCGAGAAATTGCGGAAGAAGCGGGCTTAAATGACCTAAAATTTATTGCTGAACTGGGAGTTAAGGAACGATTAGACTTTGCCAAACAGTGTTGGAAAAAGACTTACTATTTTTTGTTCATTACTGATCAAATTGACGGCACTCCTACTGATCCACATCTCAGTTACCAGCTGGGGTGGTTTCCAATAGATGAATTGCCAACATTATTCTGGCCAGAACAACAAGAACTGATTAAAACCAATAGTAAGCTGATCCAAAAGTCTTTAGGGATTTAATAGGAAATGGGGAATATCAAATTCCCCATCCCTTAGATCCGTTAACTGAAAAGTACAAAACTGTCGCTAAATCACACCACAAGCCGCTCGAGCACCACCCCCTCCCAAGGGTTTGGGGATGTCTGAATAATTGTCACCTTGGGCGTGAATGATAAGAGAGTGACCCTTAAGGTCAGCAACCTTTAACCGTGGGGCTACGACTGGAGTGTTAGCAACACCCTGTTTATTAAACACTAGCCTTGGCAAATCACCTAAATGACCATTACCGAATGGTCCTTCGTGTTTGCCGGTATTTTGTGGATCATAATGACCACCAGCAGCTAAGCCAGGAACTACTTTACTCTCCTTCTGGGCTGGACCACAGTTAGGGTTTGTATGGACATGGAAGCCATGTTCTCCAGGAGTTAATCCAGACAGATTGGAGGTTAGCTGCAGACCCTTCTCGGTTTGGGTTGCTTTGACAATGCCAATCTCTTCACCAATGCCTTTGGTATCAGTCAAATGCATGGTCACCGTTAGTGGTGTTGACGCGGATTGATTTGAACAACCCGAGATTAGAAATATTGCGATCGCAGCTAATAGGCTGATAATTTTCATACTCAACTAGAACCCACTTACAGATAGGTCTCCAAGGGTTTGAGACCCTTTCGGATCTCCGTTTCCCTATTCCCTACCGTACCTGATTTGTGAGGATTTTTGAGCTTGAGGTTAGTTTTCGAGCCTTCTACCTCAAGCTGGCATCCATTCATCCCACCCCTAGCTGGAGTGGGCTTTTAGCGCTACTTTTGTAAAAGCACAACACTTGGCTAGTGTTGAGGGGATCCCGATACAGACACTCAACCCGATTAAAATCATGTTTGTGGGCAAGGGATTGCAGGGTTGTTTGGGTTTCAGGAAAATCACTAGACAATACATGACCCTCGATCATGGAAACTTCTTCGGGAGTCAGTTGAGCCCAGTTTTGGTAGACACCCTCTAGGTAACGTCTGAGATAGGTGTCTCGGGTTTCTCCATCTGTGGAAACTATATCGATCAGAATAAAAACACCATCAGGTTTTAGGAGATTACTCAGCTTTGCCATAATACTATCTTTTTGCTCAAAACTGAGGTGATGGAAGGCAAAAGAACTGAAAATCCCGTCGAAGCTATCCTGCTGGTTTTGTGCCAACTCAGAAACTACTTCAAAGAAGTCCCCCTGAATCAATGTCTGTTCGCAGGGGATAGAATTCATGTTATCACGAGCAATCTCTAGTGCTGGCTCAGAGAGGTCAATGCCTTTGTAGGAAGCAATCCTGGTATTGGCTAAAGCCTGGGCCGTGAAGCTAGCATCACCGCAGCCAAGGTCAAGTATAGAGAAGGGGGTTGGAAAGTAGCTGACTAGGAATGCGTGCAAGATGCCGTAAATTTCACGGTGTTGCATGTAATTGTTAGTCAGTATTTTTTGATAGAGTTGCCACTGACTCTCAAAGATATTAGGTGACTGTTCTGTTTTCATAAAACACCTTTTGTTTACTTTTTAAAAACTACTTATAGTTTAGATCTAGCAATTATACGAATTGTGAGGTACAAATTTCTGGTTTTTAGGGAGCAGGGAGCAGGGAGCAGGGAAAAAATAGTGTGTACCTCATAGCTATGATAAACGCTATAGTGAAATCGAAACCCCAGCCAGGAGTTGAGATTTCGTAAGCTAATGCGCTACGCCCACGCTACGCGAACAGCTAATGCGCTACGCGCACGCTACTTGAGGTGCTATCAGCTGACGGCTGAGGGCTGAGGGCTGAGGGCTGACGGCTGACCGCTGACCGCTAAATACTTACCTAAGTATTAATCCCGATCCAGGTTGGATAGTTCAGTGTTCACATAAGCTAGATAGCTAGAATCATTGATGGTTTCTGGGGATAATCTTCCTCTTTTAATAGCACTGGCTACTAGGTCTTTAGCGGTAATTCTCTTGGTTTTTACAGCGCTGATGAAACCAGCATTACTGGGAATCCCTTGCTCAGAAAAGTAACCTTGATAACCGAGATAGACCAGGTTAAAGGGTTGAACTTTGACTATATTGTTACGGCTGGTAGTAGAGTTGGCAGCGATTTCTGATGCTAAGACGGGAGTGGTAGCGGTAGCAATCAATAATGTGCCTAAACTGCCAAGTACAATACCTTTCATGTTTGTTTCTCCTAATATTTATTTGCTTAATTGGTTAACGGCTTTTTTTTAATTACTAGAATGTAGCTCTTAACTTATGTAAGTATTAATCATTATCCAGGTTGGATAGTTGACTATTCACATAAGCTAGATAGCTAGAATCATTGATGGTTTCTGGGGATAATCTTCCTCTTTTAATAGCACTAGCTACTAGGTCTTTGGCGGTAATTCTCTTGGTTTTTACAGCGGTGATGAAACCAGCATTACTGGGAATACCTTGCTCAGCAAAGTAACCTTGATAACCGAGATAAACCAGGTTAAAGGGTTGAACTTCGACTATATTGTTACGGCTAGTAGTAGAATTCGCAGCGATTTCTGATGCTAAGACGGGAGTGGTAGCGGTAGCAATCAATAACGTGCCTAAACTGCCAAGTACAATACCTTTCATGTTTGTTTCTCCTGGGGTTGATTCGCTTAACTGCTTTCCTTGTCTTGATGCAGTCGCTCATGGGGGAAACCCCCAAGACCGCGCTGCATCGCTAATTACTAGAATGCAGGTCTTAACTGAGGAGGCAGTGACCCTTAACTGAGAATTTGATAAGGTCTTGCTAAGGAAACTGAATTTAACTTAAAGGGAGTCTGAGGTCGGGACTGTGGGGAGGCTGAAGCTCTTTAAGCATATGCGCTACGCGCAGGCTACGCCAACAGCCGTCAGCCGTCAGCCGTCAGCCGTGGGCTTTGGCTTCGACGCTGGGACTTTCCCCATAAACTGTTGGCTTAGCGTGGCCAATGGCTGAAAGCTGAGAGCTGAAAGCTGAGAGCTGAAAGCTGAGAGCTGAATACTTACTTTCTTCGCCACCACCAGGCAATAATGCCTACAGGAGTTGCTAAGATAACGCCTACTAGGAGATGAAATACTATATCTAGGGAACTGTAGCCCAAATAACTGGCAAGATTAGCGTCTTTAGCTTGTTTGGAAACTGGTAAAATTTTTTCAATAGCATCAGAGGCAACTTGGGACGAAATACCGCTGACCGCTAAGCCTGTACCGACTGTAGTAATCACTAGTTCTAATTTTTGTTCCCGTTTTTGGGCAGCAGCTTCGTTATTGCGATCGCTTTCTGCTTGCTTAACCTCGATCATGCCCCGAATCGTGGCAGTCATCTGCTCAAATAAATGTTGAGTAGGTCTAAGGTAGTTGAGGTCTACTTGAATCTGAGTTTGAAATTGCTTGCAGGTGCGGTCAAGGAAGGTTTGTAGAAATCCCAGGTCATCCTTGGGCAAACTCAATGCTTTAATGTTCTCTAACCTGGATCTATAGTTCTTGATGTTGGTAGTAATCGCAGTTCTGTGGTCTTCCATGTCCCGGAGGTATTTAGCATAGTGAAATGCCCGTTGGGGTATTTGCTTGAGCCACTGGTTGAGTTCCTCTAAGGTTTCTTCAGGGGGTTGGACTAATTGCTCAACCTTTTGCTCTAATTCCCTATAGAGTTCCAAGGCTTTATCATGACAGTGGCGAGATTGAGAATAAGCGTAAAGTATTTTACTGCGACAACAGAGCAAATTGAGCAAGGAGTGATAAGCCTCGACGGTTTTGCTCAAGGTTTCAGGATGAGAATGTAACCACACCAGAATGTGACAGCGTTCCCTGGGCTTCTCTTTGTCGTTATCGTATTCAAAAATAGGACTACCGAAGAGTTGACCAGTTCCTAATAGTTGGAGATGGTCTGCTGTTTCCTTGACTAACCCTGCAACACAGTGATTAGCAAAGTCCTCATAGGCGGATTCTTCCACATTAACTGGTTTAACAAATAGCAGTAGGGTCTGTCCGATGGAGGCTTGGATTTGGTCAGTGGGATTGAGCTGACTGAGCTGGGCTAACTCTACGGTTTCACGGTAACGTAGGGTCAGGTCAAGAGCATAGGTATCGTGAATGCGCAAGGGATCAATTTCTCCCATCAAACGCAGACCATTTTGATCGGATTCACTGTGAAAACGCAGCTGACGGGCTTGATCTGATTGGGGGTCTTTCCTCACCAATTCCAGCCAATCATCTAGATAGGGTTTTTCCTCTGCTGTTGCTTCTTGGTCTTCATTGGTGGGATGGTAGTGGTACTGAGAATCTTTGGGATCGTAAGTGTAGCAGCGGAGTTCTGTTTTCAGAGATTTGAGGAGTTGGATATTACGTTGCTCCCCAAGGGCGACACATTGTTCCCACAGTTGGTCGGCATTGTCCATCACCTGTTGCTTGCCTTTGCTGATGTCTTGGCGAAGCTGAAAGGCGTAGAGGGTGAGGCTAGGATTTTGTGCTTTCCAAGCTGTGGGTGTTTGATTCATTTGCTAGTGTCTGATGGTTTTTGCTCCTTAGTAGTTTCGGAAGTAGTTTCGGGGAAACTTTCCCGCACCTGGTTTTTTAGGAGTGTTTTGTAGTCTTTGGGTTGAGGTTTGGGATTGGATTGAGCTGGACCCTTTTGTTTTCCAATAAGTGTTGAAACCAACATGCGATCTAAGCTATCTAGTTTATCTCTTAAAGCCGTAAAAATGTCAGGGTGTTTGACGCACCAAGAAGAAATGGCATTTGAGAGGGATTCAAGATCTTCTGGAAACTTATCTATTTGTTGCTTTAAATCAACTCTATTCTCGTCTAAAAAAATAAATGGTTGGTATTTGATTAGATCAATAAAAGCTTCGATTCTATCTTTAGGTGTCGGTGACATGATAAAAATTAGGAGATATCTTCTGGAGTGAGCTTTATTTCCCGATGGCACAAAAAGCAGCCCAGTAATAAGGTAATTGGAAAGGCTGTTCTTTTGGCTTCATCTTACTAAACCAGGATAACCAATCGAAGTTCTGATTGGGAGTCAGGGAAAGACGGTTTAGATGGTTTGTCCACTCTTCTAATTCTTCTTTTCTAACATCCCGCAGCCATGTTTGAGCTTGGTTGAGGGC
>NZ_JAAHHS010000286.1 GCF_010692395.1 Moorena sp. SIO3H5 | reverse complement strand
CCACAGCAATATCGTCAATGGTTGCTGTGCGCCCACGTTCCTGGGAAATCTTCCGTTGGGCTTTTTTGATTTTATTGAGCTTTTCAGTAATGTGAACTGGCAGGCGAATGGTACGGCTTTGGGTAGCGATCGCCCGGGTGATTCCTTGACGGATCCACCAGTAAGCATAGGTGCTAAATCGGTAGCCTTTGGTCGGGTCAAATTTCTCAACCGCTCGCTCTAATCCCAGAGTTCCTTCCTGAATTAAGTCTAGGAGTTCCAAGCCACGGTTTTGATACTTCTTCGCTACTGACACTACTAGACGTAGGTTAGCTTTGATCATGTGTTCCTTAGCTTGGAGCCCTTCAGCTTGTACCTGCTCTAGCTCTTTGGATGTTAGTTCAGCTAACTCTGCCCAACGCAGTTTGCCAGCTGACATACTCGGCTTCAGTTGAGAAACGTCAATTCCTGCAGCCGTTGCCCACCGTTCTAAGGAAGGACGGTGACCTAACTGGGACGCTAGACGATCATGGGTTTCAATCAGGTGGACAAAGCGCTCCATGACTTTATCCTCGGATATAGCCGACTTATTGCGCAGCCGTAGTAGTTTCATGTAGCGCTGAACTTTTTGAGCTTCCGAGACTTCCTCATCTCGCCTCAGTAGACGAACCCGACCAATTTCCTGGAGATATAACCGAACTAAGTCGGTGGTGCGACGGGTGCTATTTTTGGTTAAGCTAGCCGCGTCTACACCCTCAATCTCCACATCAACTAAGTCATCCACTGATCCTTCCCCATCGTCCCTTGGGCCATTAAGCTCAAAGCTATAGGCAGAAGTCTCGTGATCTAATTCTGTGTCGGCATAGAAAGGAGTGGCTGGCATAATGATCTCTCGATTACAACCAGTGACAACACGGAATTGTGTTTGTCACACTTAGTACTAGAATTCCCACCCATGATGACCGGAGAAACAGCTACTAAAATTTTTTTTCCGGCAAGACTTACCGGTTATCCCTGGTAGCCCTTATTAGTATCCGTAGCTAACGGTTCACCCGATGTCTCCACCCGACCTTGCCCGTAAGGGCTGAAGGTTTATAGATGGCTAAAGGAACGGGATTTCCTGATTTCAGCTATTGATTTGAGCTATTTTAGAAGTAACTCTATAGGTAAATAGAGACCTTGGTCAAAAGCTGTATTAATCTACAGTGCGCATCATGGGGATTCCAGAAAGATTCTCGCTAATTCAAGAAAAAATTTTATTTAGGGCTATCAGGGACTAATCTCAAGGACTAAGCAGTAGCCAAGGTACTTGCGGATATCCTTTGCTGGAATGGGTTTGAAGAAACAACGAACTTATGAATAAGTGCATAGACATAGTTCAAAATTGCCAAATTATTGCCGAATTACCAGAGATATCAAATATTAGAGCCAGGTAGCTATGTTGCCAGATTGGCCATGGTATTACAAAACTTTAGAAAAATTTACAAAAGATTACAATCTATTGATGCAGTCACTTCAGCTCAAGCAGTGGCATGTCCCTAAAGATTCTATATTTTCACGATGCCTGATAGACAATACCAAAATGTCTCAATAATGTCTCAATTAATGTCTCAATTTTTGTCTCAGTTTTTTGATGCAGTAGCGAATTCAGTGCTTCCCCTTTGGCGGCGCTGCCTCCCCAAGACCGCGCGGCATCACTTTTTTGTTTGAGTGTTGTGATCTGAGTTTTAAAGCAGGATAGCTTTCGCAGTCAGGGAGGAAGGGATACTAGCTGGTGCCCGTAAATTTTTGATTACCGTTGCGATACTCTTAAGCCCAAAGGCCACGCGGGGCGCGTTCAGAGCCGCTACACTCCGGAAGCGTTCGCACTCAAGATCAAACCATCATTCTGGCTTAGTATCTCGTAGCATCAGAGCTTCAACAGCAGCTTGGGGAGTAATCTCCCCAAGGAGCAATCGATGGACTTGATAAGTAATGGGTACTGAAATTCTTTTGAGCTTAGCTCGTTCGATCACAACCTTTGTAGTGTTGACCCCTTCTGCTGTTCCCTCCAAGTTGGCCAGAATATCTGAAAGTTTATGACCCTGAGCGAGCTGATAACCAACTTGATAATTGCGACTGAGGCTACTACTACAGGTTGCCAGTAAATCTCCTAGCCCCGACAAACCGTAAAATGTTTCGACCTTAGCACCCCAATCTGTACCAATACGAATCATTTCTGTAAGTCCACGGGTTAGCAAAGCTGCTTTGGCATTTGTTCCTAGTTGTAAGGCATCACAGCTTCCAGATGCGATCGCCATCACATTTTTGAGGGTACCCCCTAGTTCTACACCGAGGGGGTCTCGATTGGTGTAAACTCGGAAATTTGGCGAAGAAAACACCTGTTGTAGTATCTCAGTTGCTTTTACATCTGTGCTAGCTACTACTGTAGCGGCTGGGAGTTCTTGTTTAATTTCTTTGGAAAGATTGGGACCCGATAGCACCACTACAGGATTGTTGGGAAATTCAGCTTGCCAGATTTGAGAGGGAGTACGGGTAGTTTGGAAATCTAACCCCTTAGTCGCTGTGACCAATATCACATCAGGAGATACTGATAACCCCTTTAGCTGTTGCGCTACAGAATTTACCCCCGACATGGAAACAGCAGACAAGATAATACTGCTAGATTTTATAGCATCTGCTAATTTTGTCTGACTCCGACGGGACCACAAACAAACCTGATCACCGTTTTTAGAGGCTAGGCTATTGAGGGCTGTACCCCAAACACCAGCTCCGATTATAGTGATTTTGGTCATTTTGATTGTTAGTTGTCAATTTCCATTGTCCTGCAACCATGCAACCTTTCATCGGGGATAGCGCTCCATTAATTCTCGGACTTGCTCGGCATGATAGGAACTGCGGGTGAGGGGAGATGAAACAACTTGCAGGAAACCGAGGGATTCACCATACTCTTTCCAGGTATCAAATTGTTTAGGGGTTATAAATTCAGAAATTTTTAGGTGTTTTTGAGTGGGTTGAAGATACTGACCAATAGTTAAGATGTCGCAGTCTACTTGCCTTAAATCCGCCATGACTTGCCGGACTTCTGCATCAGTTTCTCCTAAGCCTACCATTATACCAGATTTTCTGTAAACCGATGGAGCCAAGTTTCGCGTCCGCAACAGTAATTCGAGGGAACGCTGATAATCCCCTTGAGGGCGTACTTTCCGATATAGTCGGGGTACTGTTTCTGTATTGTGATTTAGGACTTCAGGTAAGGCTTGAAGAATCGTTTCGAGGGCATCCCAGTTCCCGCACAAGTCTGGGATTAAAACCTCAATAGTGGTATGAGGTGAGACCAGGCGAATAGCTTCAATGCACTGTACAAACTGGGCAGCACCACCATCGGGTAAATCATCCCGGTTGACAGAGGTAATAACCACATGATTTAGACCCATGCGCTGCACAGCTTCCGCTAGGCGTGTGGGTTCAGTGGAGTCAAGGGCTTTGGGTTTTTTCTCAAAGTCAATATCGCAGTAGGGACAAGCACGGGTGCAGGCTGGTCCCATAATTAAAAAGGTGGCGGTACCAGCATTGAAGCACTCTCCGATATTGGGACAAGAGGCTTCTTCACAGACAGTATTGAGATCTAAATCTCTTAAGGTTTCTTTAATATTGCCGACACGCTGCCATTGGGGCGCTTTGACTCGCAACCATTCTGGTTTAACTACCACTCTTGGTTATACTCCAACTATATATATATATGTATTTAAGTTACGTTACTTTAATGTTGATCCTAGCAAGGTAGGGGCGGATTGCCCCTAAGCCATGATAAAATAGACGAAATCTTAAATTATCGCTTTATCGGGATGTAGCGCAGTTTGGTAGCGCACTTCGTTCGGGACGAAGGGGTCGCAGGTTCAAATCCTGTCATCCCGACTTTACTTTTGCAATAACTTTCAAGGTTAGCCAGTTACAGGTTAGCCAGTTACAGGTTAGCAGGTTACAGGTTAGAGGTTACAGGTTAGCAGGTTACAGGTTAGAGGTTAGCAGGTTAGCAGGTTAGAGGTTCTTCAACCTTAAACCTCTGAAACCTTAAACCTCTGAAACCTTAAACCTTAAACCTTAAACCTTGGCCAAAAGGCCACGCGTGCGCGTTCAACCTCTTAAACCTTAAACCTCTGAATAAAGTTCCATCACCTTAGTGATAGGCATTCGCGATCGCACTCCCAAATTCAAAGGAGAAGTATGTCCTTGATTTAAATGGTCAGTTGCGGCACAGCCAATCATTGCGGCATTATCGGTACAAAACTTCAGGGGAGGAAAAATAACTCGCAAATTATACTCAGTTGCTTTAGCTTGTAACTGTTGTCTCAATCCACTATTGGCAGCAACCCCACCCCCAACCGCAATCGTGTTGAGACCATAGTCGAGAGCACAACCAATGGTACGCTTGGTAAGCGATCGCACTACGGTTTCCTGAAAGCTGGCAGCAATGTCAGTCACTGGAATTTCTGAGTGTTCCTGTTCCAGTTTTTGCACCAGCCGTAGCACCGCTGTCTTTAAGCCGCTAAAACTGGAGTCATAGGGATGATAACCACCACTAGCAAGGGAAATCTTACCCTCTGGCAAGGTAAAGGCTTTAGGGTTGCCCTCTCGTGCTAACTTATCTATAGCTGGTCCTCCGGGATAACCTAACTTTAATAATCGTGCTACCTTATCGAAGGCTTCACCCGCAGCATCATCACGGGTTGTGCCCAGTATCTCATAGCTACCACAGGTTTTGACATAAATTAAGCTAGTGTGACCGCCAGACACCAAGAGACTCAAAAACGGTGGTTCTAGTTCTGGCTCACTGAGATAGGTAGCGTAAATATGACCTTCTAGATGATGGACACCCACAAAGGGTTTGTGATGGACAATGGCCAGGGTTTTGGCAGCTGTGACCCCCACTAGTAGAGAGCCCACTAAGCCGGGAGCGCAGGTAGCAGCAATTCCATCAATTGCGCCCCAGTCGAGTTGAGCTGCTTCTAGGGCTTGCGCGATCGCATGATTGATGGTTTCTAAATGGCTACGGGATGCTACCTCTGGCACCACACCGCCATACTGCCGATGCATAGGAATTTGGGAAGTAACAATATTGCTACAACATTTACGATTTTTAACAATCGCCACAGCTGTTTCATCACAACTGGTTTCTATTGCTAAAACACAAGCCATTCACCAATGACCTTTATTGAAACACTACTTTTAGTTAATTAAACTTTACTAGATACACGGCTCAGAGTAAGATTGCCTGAGTGTACAAATAATTTGATCTTTTGGTTTGTACAAAAAACTTTTTGTTTCTTAACAAAAGGAGACACTTTTCTATGCGACGATTGTTAGCTTTAATTTTTGCCGTCTCTGTGTGGTTTTGCGCCATCAGCCCAGCCTCTGCTTCTTTGGATCATCTCACCCCTTGTAGTGAGTCTGCTGCATTTCAAGCCCGGAAGGCTGCGTTCGTAAACACTACAGCTGACCCCAATTCCGGTGCGAACCGATTTGAGCGGTATTCTCAAGCACTTTGTGGTGATGAGGGATATCCCCGCTTGATTGTGGATGGTCGTTTCTCCCATATGGGTGACTTCCTCATTCCTAGCTTACTCTTCCTTTATATCGCTGGCTGGATTGGCTGGGCAGGTCGCAGCTATCTACAAGCGATTCAAAAGGGTAAGAACCCAGAACAAAAAGAAGTCATCATTGATGTGCCCTTGGCATTTAGTAAGATGCTATTGTCTGCCTCATGGCCTTTATTAGCATTCAAAGAAATCACCACTGGTGAAATGTTTGCTAAAGATAATGAGATTCCTATCTCACCACGCTAGCAATCATACTTAGACTCCCTCGCGGGAACGCTTTTAGCACTAAAAAGTTAGCTAAAAACTATTGTCGTTCTCGCTAATGAAATTTTCGCGCTTTTATAGACAGGGCATGATCTTGATGTGCCAAAATGTCTTAAAATAGTTACCGATTTTAGGAGAATGTTCCATGCAGGATTTAGTTAAGTATTTGTCCCTAGCACCAGTGTTATTGGCTGTTTGGATGACCGTTACGGCTGGAATTTTGATTGAATTTAACCGCTTTTTCCCTGATCTACTTTTCCATCCGTTGTAATTAGCAAGAATGGGTAAAAATTGAAATAATTCATTCCGGACTAGTAGTAGGTAAGCTAATTAATTTGTAGCTCCTATCTGAGTTAGCTGAATTATTAAAATTTACCCTAAAAAACCTTTTGATAATTTGACAAAAATAATTCAGAGTGCAGAATCCGTAATCCAGAAGTAGGGTCGAAGATTTCTGAACTATTTCTGAATTATTAAGTTGCTGAATCATAAGTTTTGCAACTAGTAATTCTGCATTCTGAATTGATAATTATTCAGAATTCCCTTGACCTTTTGTAAAATTGTTTGAAATGGCAAATCTGGCACTGCTGAGTGTATCTGACAAAACTGGACTAATCGACTTTGCCCGTCAGCTAGTAGAAGAATTTGAATTTGATTTAATCAGCAGTGGCGGAACGGCTAAAGCCTTGCAATCAGAAGGTTTGCCGGTAACAAAAGTGTCTGATTACACTGGCTTTCCAGAAATTTTGGGTGGCAGAGTGAAAACCCTACATCCACGAATTCATGGCGGAATTTTGGGAAGGCGAGATTTGCCCGAAGATGTGGCAGAAATGGAGACAAACCAGATTCGTCCCATTGATTTGGTGGTGGTGAATCTCTATCCATTTGAACAGACTGTTGCTAAACCGGACGTGAGTTTAGCAGAAGCAATTGAAACTATCGATATCGGTGGTCCAACACTCCTGAGGGCAGCTGCGAAAAACTATGCTCACCTGACAGTGCTGTGTAATCCTAGTCAGTATCAGGATTACTTAGAGGAGTTAAGCCAGAATGGAAATCAACCATCAATCGAATTCCGTCAGGCTTGCGCTATAGAGGTTTTTGGTCATACTGCTGCCTATGACCATGCGATCGCATCCTACCTGATCGGGTACGAAGATCCAGTGTCCCTACCAAAACGATTTACCTTATCTGGACAACAGCGCCAATCTCTACGCTATGGCGAGAATCCCCATCAACCGGCATCGTGGTATCAATCCGGAACGGTTCCCACAGGTTGGGCTGCAGCCACTAAACTTCAGGGTAAGGAACTCAGTTACAACAACCTGGTGGATTTAGAAGCTGCACGGCGGATCATTAATGAATTTACTGACACTCCAGCCGCAGCAATTCTCAAACACACCAATCCTTGTGGGGTAGCCTTGGCAGAAACCCTCTCCGAAGCCTATGAGAAGGCATTCAATGCTGACTCTATTTCTGCCTTCGGTGGAATTGTGGCATTAAATCAACCCATTGATGCTGCTACAGCTGTGGCGTTAAAGAAAACTTTCTTAGAATGTGTAGTCGCACCAGGCTGTGAACCAGAAGCTCAAGAAATTCTCAGTGCTAAGTCGAAGCTAAGGGTGTTGCTATTACCAGACTTACAGACCGGAGCAAAGCAAACGGTGAAAGCTATTGCAGGGGGGTTTCTGGTACAAGCTGCGGATGATGCTATGGATAATCCTGAGAATTGGCAAGTGGTGACCCAAAAGCAACCTACTCCTGACCAAATGGCAGAATTATTATTTGCTTGGAAGGTGTGTAAGCATGTTAAATCTAATGCCATTGTCGTGACACGCGATCGCACAACCTTAGGTGTGGGTGCTGGTCAAATGAATCGGGTCGGTGCAGTCAATATAGCCTTAGAACAGGCTGGGGAAAATAGCAAAAACGCGATCCTTGCTAGTGATGGATTCTTCCCCTTCGATGACTCAGTGCGGACAGCCGCTAAAGCGGGGATTGAGGCAATTGTGCAACCGGGTGGTAGTTTACGAGATCAAGACTCGATTAAGGCAGCAGATGAACTGGGATTAGTAATGGTGCTCACCGGTATGCGCCACTTTTTACATTAGTTATTTACATTATCAAGAAGAAATAGTTGTGATTCGGACCAAATTTATCGAACACTAATTTTGGTCTGAATCACGCATTGTTAGTCATTTCAGTTGATTGAAGGCGACTAAATAGTCAGGTGTCAAAGACGCTTATTGGCTTAGTTTTCAGTAAATGCACGTTGTATTCCCTATTTCCGTATTTACCCAAACCCCTATCACCCAAAATCGTTAACTTCTTGTATTTTGAAACACACCTGAAGTGCTTAAGGGGGCGAAACCAACTAAACTTCGTAAGTCCTCTTGAGAAAAAATAAATATAAATTCAATATTGATGAGTATTTATCTTTTAAAATTTAGGCATATAATACTATAAAGTGGTGATGAGAATGGTAAAGTTATGCAACTATGTAAAGATGCCTTAGGAATTCTAAAAGAAACTAGTCGAACTTTCTACATTCCAATTAGTTGCTTACCAGGAGGGTTACAAGAATCTGTTGCTTCTGCATACTTGTGTATGCGTGCAATTGACGAAATTGAAGATAATTTTGAGCTTGATAACCCTACCAAGGCTTCACTGTTGCGAAAAATTAGTTTCGGTCTACAAGGTATAGGTAATGGATTCAGTGCCTCGGAATTATCTTTAGCTTTGAGTAAGCACGAACAGCCACTTCCAGAAGTAAGCATTCGGATTGGTGAATGGGCAATGCTAGCACCGGAAACCATTGCACCTCGCATTTGGGAAGCTAGCGCAGCTATGGCAGATCGAATGGCAGCTTGGGCTGAATGCGGTTGGGAAATTAATACAGAAATGGATTTGGATGCTTATACTTATAGCGTTGCCGGGTCTGTAGGATTGTTACTTTCTGATTTATGGGCTTGGTATGATGGTACCCAAACTAACCGTAGTTATGCAGTTGGTTTTGGTCGGGGTTTACAAGCAGTCAACATTCTACGTAACCGCTCTGAAGATTTGACAAGGCAAGTGGATTTTTTCCCCAACGGCTGGAGCGAAGAAGAGCTACATAAATATGCTCGGAGAAATCTCTCTTTAGCTGATGCTTACACCAATGCTCTGATCAAGAATAGTCCAGCCAGAAATTTTTGCCAAATTCCCCTAGCATTAGCTCATGCAACCCTTGATGTTTTAGCCCTCGGACAATCTAAACTAACCCGCAGTGCAGTGATGGGTATTGTTGAGGAATTAACAACTAAGTAGATCGGTATAAAAGTGTTCTATTTTATTAGGAATAGTTAAGCGATCGCTAAAGAGCAACACACTGTTGTTTTTATTGCTGAGCTTCAATGGGGGTAAACCCTAGATTGTGTAAGGCTTTCAGGGACTGCGATCGCAATCTTTGTCAGAAATGCAAGTATAGCGCTTGCGATATTGCTTCCAATATTGAGTAGAACACAAATCAACTCTAGGGGCGCACACCGTGCGCCCAAGTGATTATGGTCGATTACATCAGACCTAGTTGTTCGAGAATGCCGTTACCAGTCAGCAACTCAGTAGCCAAGCCAATGGCGAAACCAAGCATTGCCAAACGCCCATTCCAGGTTTCAGAAAAGTTAGTGAAACCGAACTTAGATTCTTGCTCTTGAGTCATTGTTATAGATCTCCTAGCTCTTTGTTAGCTTCTGTAATATAAGTTAACCTATTTTGGAAATGTTTGCAACATTTATTTATATAGTTTTTCCAAAAATATGGTATATGATACGCTTTGCCTGAACTAGGGATAACTGGAGGCTATGGGGAGATAGGGTTGAGGGTTAACAGGTTGAAGAACAGGTTGAAGGTTGAACGCGCACCCGTGGCCAACCTGCAACCGGATAACTTGCAACCGCAATCAACTAATACCTTGGATTGCTACTTGGTCAGTTAAGATCAATCCCAAATCACCCTGTGCTCGTGACCATGAACTCCCCACGTTTCCTGATCCTGCAACTGCTGATGACTACGGTAGTAGCCTGTGGTTCAACCAGCACCTCAACTCAAGTACCTGCGGCACCGATTGTACAAAAGTCCTCGTCTGAGCAATCTCCCCAAATTGCTCAGGCACCTATACAAACAAATGCTTTATCCACAAAAACCCTAATCGATACGAAACCCCTGACACCCCAACCGATTCAAATTACCCTGCCGA
>NZ_JAAHHS010000285.1 GCF_010692395.1 Moorena sp. SIO3H5 | reverse complement strand
GAATTGGGAATCGGGAATCGGGAATCGGGAATCGGGAATCGGGAATCGGGAATCGGAAAAAAGTAGTTTTTGGGGCTGAAGAGTATTTTTAAATATATTTTTTATCATAGTTTTACTAAATTCTAAATACTTCTAGGGTAAAACTGGTAAAACCCGATTGATCATAGTGGCGAGTGCCTCTTTGCAATACAGTCTGGTTAACCAGCCAATCCACTGCCACAAAAAACTCTTTTCCACTCTCTACCTGTGCCGGACAACTGATTGAAATACCGTTAGTAAAGTGTAACTTCAGGTAATCTTCAGGTAAATTGTCTAACGGTTGCCATGAGGTTACTACTGGGGGTGAAATTTGCCAGTCCGGGGTTATTGTTTGGAGTGTTCCTTGCCAGTCGCTACTGATTTGATGGGCGGGAGGTAGAGCGGTCACATTCACGAAGCGATGCAGCGCGGTCTTGGTGGTCCCCCCATGAGCGACTGCATCAAGAAAATGTCCTAGGTGTTCCGGAAAGACAGTAAAGCGTTTTAAGCTGCCACTTTCATCATATTTTGCAATCGCAGTAGCACGACTATTTTCATACCTTAAACATATATCGGAAAAGAAGGTGGAGCCAGATTTTACGTTGGTGGAACCCCAGGAAAAGCCGTTGTCTAAAAACAAGCCGGTTGTTATAGGTTGCTTGTAGGGTTCAAAGATTTTTGTTTCTGTCTTGCCATTAGCATAAGTATAGTGATTTTGGTGATGTATTTCATGACAATCTGCTGTGGGACGAAAGCTTCTAATACAGCGCCAAGATTCTATGACGTCTCCTGTGCTTGAGTATCTAGTCCAAATCCCATAGAAGTCTCCTGAATAATATTGACAGAACTTCTTCCAATTTTGGAGTTTTCGATCCATAAGTTTATTATAAAAAATAAATATAATAGGGAATAAGGAATAGGGAATCGGGAATCGGGAACAGGGAAGTATAAAATGGTAAAACAGTGTATATTATTAATTACTCTTTAAGGTTAAGCCGGATAACTCACCGGATGAATTATAATCAACTAGCAGTTGTTGTCTAATATTAGGATTAACTTGCCAATCTCCAATCACAACGAAAGACATTCCTGGTAATAGTTTGGACGGATAACTTAATGATATCCCATCTGGATAATAAAAGGTTTTATGGTCTGGATATTCCCAAGCTAAATGAGTTGGTATTGGCTGAGATAGTTGGGTGACTGGGGTAAGGGTAATGGATAATCCTTCTTCCCCATTAAGGATATCTCGATCGGGGATTAACTCTGGGTTAAGTGTCCAATGATCACAGGGCTTTTGCAAATCCTCTTCTCGGACACTTACTGTTTGAGTTAATTCCCCATCTGAGTTATACATTACTAGCAGACTATGGCGTAATTCTTGATATCTAAACCAGAACTCTACTGCAAATAACTCCCCTGGTTCAAATCGATTTACTGTCCAAATAGCCGACCCTTGATCAAACATATACATAAATGATGCTTGCTCGGTTTGTTCAGCTAAACCATTGATTAAACTATTGGGAGTATTCTGGTAAACCTTCTCCTCTTCAGTTCCATTCTCATACATATATACGTTAGTTTGGGTAATGTAAGTTTGTTCAGAATCACTAATAGAGCATCGACTACCTACAAAGGATTCCATCACTTCACCTTCAGGGGAATAAATTGTCCAAGACCCATACCAATTCCGTAAATGATGGGTCATAAAATTAGTCCAGTTTTGCTGCTTTAACTGTTCAAATGTCTGATTCATAGCTATTGTGTAAAATTTTGTTACAAAAATAAAAAACTTTCAGAAATTGGAGGATGGTTAACTGGAGTTAACCTAATTTTGGTCTATAAATAACAATAAATTATCTCAGATAGCAAAGGGAACAGGGAACAAAAACTATCACATTTCCGACACGGATCCGTAGATATACTGTTTTTCTACTGTTTTTTAAAATCTGTCCTATAATGGTTGGTAATTTGAAGGGCTACTTAAGCATTCAGCTATTGGCCTTTGGCCACGCTACGCGAACAGCCATCAGTTTATGCGCATCGGCGCGCGCTTTGTTAATAGCTTTTGAATAAAAGATGTAAGCATTCTTTTAATCTCTGTGAGGTCAGCTGTTCGCGTAGCGTGCGGATCGCGCCATGGGCTTTTCCCCAGACTTTCAATTCTGATTAATCTCGAAGTATTAAATTCTCCCTAAAGTTTATTTCAAGCTGACCGCTGAACGCGCACGCGTGGCCAAAGGCCTTCTGCTGACCGCTGACTGCTTACGGTCACAGTTGCAGAACCTATGAACTATGTACGATCACAGCAAGCTAAAACCCATGAGGGGGCTATAGCTTTTTTAGAAATGCTCTGCATAAGTGACAGGTCCCGATAGATAGTCCTTTTTAGCAAACTTTATTCCTTTGAAGGAGAAACGTTTTATGACAGCTGGGATGAATTCAGATCCCCCCAGAGGTCAAAACCTCGCCAGCACCATCGTGCTGGTAGTGGCTTGGCTTTTGGGGAATATCTGGGCACTGCAATGGCTATTTGAGTCATTTAAGTATGCATCACTGCTAAATCTGATGCTAATCGGTGTTGTGCTCATGGCTTGTTTGGTACAGCTATGGCGCGATCGCTTAATTATAACTGTGTCAGCAACTCCCACTTTAAGACTCTATCCCCTGTTGCTAATGTTAGGGTCTGGGATTAGTGCGATCGCATTCAGGTGGTTGGTGTATCTCCCACAACTCAACTTACTCCTATTCCTACTAGGTAGCTATGGGTTATGGGGCTTGTTTATCCCACCATCCCTTTGGCGTAAAGGGTTACCTGCTGCAATTTTAGTTGCTTGTGTTGTCCCTTTCAGCACTGAGTTTAACAGCGGTTTGGGTTTCCCAGTAAGGGTGATCACTGCTCATGCTGTGGAACAGATGCTATCAGCTTGGCACATTGTAGCTATCTCCTCCCACGACATTATTGTCATGGAAAACGGCATTGCTCAGGTAGATTTGCCCTGCAGTGGTCTGAAAAGTTTGTGGACAGGGACTTTGTTTTTACTGGCAGCTACTTGGTTAGAACGTCGTCAGCTGGGGATACGTTGGTTACTGGTTTGTACTGCAAATCTTGTGCTGTTAGCGATCGCTAATACAATCCGGGTGCTGCTGTTAGTCATGATTATAGAAGTCTGGCAACAACAACAAATTGCTGAAGTGCTACATGTACCTCTCGGACTGATGGGCTTTATCTTGGCTTGTGCCTCCAGTTGGATGCTGCTGCAAACCGTTCCTCAGAATTCCGGGGGTTTGATGTTGGCCACAACTGTGTTTAGGGATTTGTCATTGCTAGGTAAAGATAAGAAACAAAGGAGTTTGGAAAAAGGAAACCCATTACGAAAGGGAAATTTAGGATATTGCTCTAATTCCGGTCTGGCACTAAAGGATGATCAGTGGCGGCTAAACAAACAAAACAGACATCTCCAGGCTACTGCTCTAGTTAAGACTGGTGTCAGCTATGAGTTTCAGCAAAAGTCTAAGAGTATCACTTGGCTGTTGATTGTAGTTATAGCTCTAGGGCTGGTAGGTCAAATTCAGCCAATTCAAGAGAAAGTAAATGCCATCGCATCGATTCAATTACCCCAGCAACTGGTATCTGAACCCCTACCTCTAACGGAAGCTGAACAACGATTTTTTGATAATCCTGCCTTACCTATTGCTCAAAAGCAACGGTTTGTCTATGGCAATCTCTCCGGTTCAATGCTGTTGGTGGCCAGTAGTGCTTGGCAAGCTCACCATCCACCAGAATTATGTTTGGTGGGCAATGGTTTCAAGGTAGACTCCATTAAGCCAACCTTGCTCAATCAGTCAGTAAAAGCACGGTGGCTATCTCTGGAAGACGGTAAACGTTCAGCAACCTACTGGTTTCAATCACCCCAAGGAACTACAGATGATTTCCTATCCCGAATCTGGGATTATATCGCCCATCGCAACAAGACTTGGGTGCTAGTTTCTGTCCTCTTCGATAATGAACACAATCCCGATAGTGCTGAAATTGATAATTTTGCTAGCGCTATCCATGATGCTATTCACCAAAGCTTAACATCAGCGGTCAGTGGTCAGCCGTCAGCCATTGGCCAAAGGTCTTTAGCTGATAACTGAACGCGCACGCGTGTGCGTAGCACATAAGCTGATAACTGATAACTGATAGCTGATAGCTGATAGCTGATAACTGATAGCTGATAGAGCAATACAATGAATTACAAATCTCTAAAACAAATCCTTGATGTCAGTTTTCACAGTATTTTTTGGCTGTGGAATCTGATGTTTATCACAGTTGTATATATTGGCATCTTGCCAATTATTGGTATTCCCTTAATCCGAGAGACCGTTGATGGTGCTATTCCGGTCGATTTCTTGGTTACGTTTGTAGCATTAATTGCAATACCAACTGTCTGTACTGTCATTGGTGCTTGGCCTCTGAGGAAGCAACCAAGGGAGTTAATGCGCTTGTTTTATGGTGTGGAAGCACCCTTGTTTGCTTGGTGCCTGATTCGTTTGTTCTTGATCCGAGAATTTACCAGTGTTAGCACCTTAGTATTGGGTACAGTTTTGGTGTGTATCCTGGCATTTGCTGCCGAAGTATTATGGGGATATGATGCTAATCGTAAATCAGTAGCATGGCTACAACTAATCACTCACAACTTGATGCTTTTGATTAGTATTTATGTAGGATTATTGCTGTTTTTTTATGTGATACCTGCTGCTGGTGCTTCCATCCAAAGTTTCTTCACATTCCACTGGCTATATCATCTGTGGACAGTGTTGATATATGGTCACATAATCGGTTTGTTCATGTTACTCCTATTTGGATTTAGCATTACCCTATTTCTAGGAATGCCCTCAGCATTTACAGCTCTTTATCTACATTCTGGATACCGGATATTAAAGGCTTTTGCTGGACAGTATGGGCGCAATCGGGCGATTCAAGGGGCAGTAGCTGTGGTTACTGTCTGGATAATTCTGTTCTTTTCCTTGAATGTACAAGCTCAAGTTGAGGCATTTAAACTCCTAGAAAGTTATCCAAAAACGAATAGCGATCGCCAAGCATTGATAGCTAAGTCTGATGTAATTCGCACTGGGTTAGTTAATGCTAATTTGTTTCCCTATCGGTATCTGAGTAGCAGAGAAGATAATAACCATATCTACGCGATGTACAAAGATGTGTTTTACCTGCCAGATTTCCTGTGTGAATTTTTACAGAATAGCTACAATCTGGTTATGTCACCGTTTTTGTATAATGGCTCACGAGACGATGTGGAAAAAGCTCAACAGCTTTACGGAGAATTCTTTGATACACCACTTCAGAAAGCAGAACGAAAAGCTGTTCAACATGCCTTACAATCCACAGCGATTATTGACCAAGCTAAGGCGGGTTTGTTGAATATCGATCAAGAACGGGTGTGGCTACGAAAGCAAGAGGTAACCTTAGATGCCCATGGGGATTGGGCAGATGTGGAAATCTACGAGGTGTATGAGAATAAAACTACTGATGTTGAAGAAGTACTCTACTATTTTTCCTTACCAGAAGGGGCAGCGATTACTGGCTTGTGGTTAGGTGAAACCGATGACCGCAATCAGCGCTTTCCATTTCAAGTCTCCCCACGGGGTGCTGCACAACAGGTTTACAACTCCCAGGTCAGGCGAGTGCGTCCTGTAGACCCAGCGCTGCTTGAGCAAGTCGGACCCCGGAATTATCGTCTCAGAGCATTTCCCATTCCTCGTCCGTTATCCTCATGGGAGAGGAGAAATGGTAGCGATCGCGCAACGGAAATGCATCTGTGGCTGACCTACAAGGTGATGCGACAAGAGAAGGGTTGGCCGTTACCTGAGTTAAACGAACAACGGAATATCTTTTGGACAAATCGCACCAAGCGCATCCGCAATGGTAAAGTAAAACGGGGTTTTTCTGATCGGTGGTTAGAAGCATATTTACCAGCAAATCAAGCCCAGCAACCCATGGTTCATCAGGTGAATTTATGGGATGGCTACCGCATTTCGGCTAAACCGTTAGACCTGTTGCAGAAATCAGCAATAGCAAACACTAACCTCTCGACATTAAAGAATAAGCGGTTTGCTGTTATTCTCGATAGTTCCAGGAGTATGGCTGCTCAAGCATCCCAGGTCAAAGAGACATTCACTTGGCTACAACAACAGGGTTTTGCTGATCAGAGCTTGACTAACAATGATGCGGATTTGTACATCACTGACGCAATAGATAACAAGATCGATCATCAAGCTAAACGCATTGATGATATCAGTGATTTTAATCCTGCTCAGATTACCTTTTATGGCTCTATTCAACCTGAACAGATGCTGCAACAGTTTGAACAGTTGCGTGGCAATACCCCTTATGACGGGATATTACTGGTGACTGATCAGGGTAGTTATGAGTTATCTGAGGATAATACCAATGTGGCGGTGGTGGCTGCACCCCTGTGGATGGTTCATTTAGGCAATCAATTACCCTCAGCCTACAATGATACGATTTTAAAATTGATTCAAAATACTGGTGGTGGTGTCTCTACGGATATCCAAGGGGTAATCCAGCGGATGGCAATTCAAGAAGCCTTGGGGTCATCGGTGGTAAGTGTGGCGGATGGCTATGCTTGGTTTATGGAATCAGGAACTGCTGAGATTACTACTGAAACTGGATTTGAACCACTGGCGGCCAGGCAACTTATCCTCGGGTTGAGTGGAAACCTGAATGGTTCTCTAGAAGAACTGGATCGGATTCATGGCATAGCCAAGACCTATGACATTGTCAGTCCCTATTCATCCATGATTGTGCTGGTGAATGATCAGCAACGAAGGATGCTCAAAGAAGCAGAAGCGTCAAGCGATCGCTTTGACCGAGAGGTGGAAACTGGGGAAGAACAGTTGAATCAGCCGTCTAATCCCTTTACTGTTTCCGGTGTTCCTGAACCAGAGGTATGGATGTTGATCTTGATAAGTGCGATCGCGCTTTTGATTATTAGTAGACGGCAAAAAATTACTGTTGACGGTTAACGCTCAATAGTTGCCAATTATTTCATCAATAAGCAAGGGCAAAGGTAAGGGTTACTATCCCATTTACTTTGTCCTTTTTACTTTTTCAGACAACACGGGTCAAAATCTCTCCAGCAACTCGCTCCGCTGATTCCAACGCTGATTCCTTACCAGGAGATGCGATCGCAGTCATTAGTTTGTAGTCATTATCGCATTATTTGATAATTTTATTATTTTATTGTCTTGATGCAGTCGCTCATGGGGGGGACCCCCAAGACCGCGTTGTATCGCTTTATTGTTTACTATTACAATCTGATCAGATAGTTTAATTTTTATGTACTTGCCATGGTAACAAGAAGACAATTTAGCAAAATTGTTGAGAAATTATAATCAATTGAACTGAGATACTTCAATGAGTAATAGTCAGTCCACAGGATTGCCTCTTTGGGTGCAGCAAAGAGATACAGTTATCGCTAATGATGCTGGGGTTGAATGGCGAGAGGGCAAACGCCCTGATTATGCCGAAACTAATGAATTTCTTAAGAAAGGGAGTAAATTCAATCATCCAGAAGGGTCTTTGGAAGCGATCGCTCAAAACTTAGTTAGAACCTTCGAGATGGAAGCCTCCTATAAAGCGAATCCTGAGCAGTGGTTGTCTATTGTTGCCGACCAGTTTCGGATGAGCACTAACGGTGGACCAAAGTACAATGCCCAGACTGTTGCTGATGTCGGCACATACAACGTATTTCTTGGGGATACGGAACACTATCACTCCACAGAAGAAACCTTTGAATCATCAATAGAAATTTTCCATAACGCTTTTCCCAATGGCTTTCTTTGGGAACTGATGGAAGTGCTTTCCGGACCTCCTAATGTCACCTTTAAGTGGCGGCATTGGGGCACGTTTAGCGGTTCCTTTAAAGGCCATGAACCCACAGGAGAAACTATAGAAGTTTTTGGCATCAGTATTGCTCGGGTTACTGAAGACTTGAAGATTGTCTCCTTGGAGCATTTCTTCGATAACAGTTTGTTTCTCAAGCAATTAACCTCAGGCTGTCCCTTCCACTCTTAAAATTTCAATAAGATTAATCGTAGGGTGGGCAGTGCTTGACACCGATAAGATTAGCTTAATATCAAGTTATTAGGCACTGCCCACCGACTAAAATTTTAATAAAATTAATCGTAGGGTGGGCAGTGCTTGATACCGATAATATTAGCTGAATATCAATTTATTTAGCACTGCCCACCAACAGAATATTAATTATCAAAATAGTCTAAATTTTTAATAATATTAATCCGATGGTGGGCAGTGCTAAATAACAATGTAAAAGGTTATGATATCAAAGCTAAGCACTGCCCACCCTACATCTCTACTACATCTCTACATCAACTCAAAGGCGAACGCACTAAATTTTCAATAAAATTAATCGTAGGGTGGGCAGTGATTGACACCGATAAGATTAGCTAAATATCAAGTTATTAGGCACTGCCCACCGACAGGATATGAATTATCAAAATAATCTAAAGTTTTAATAACATTAATCCGATGGTGGGCAGTGGCTAATAACAATGTCAAAGGTTATGATATCAAAGCTAAGCACTGCCCACCCTACATCTCTACTACATCTCTACATCAACTCAAACGCGAACGCACTAAATTTTCAATAATAAAATTAATCGTAGGGTGGGCAGTGCTTGACACCGATAATATTAGCTTAATATCAAGTTATTAGGCACTGCCCACCAACAGGATATTAATTATCAAAATAGTCTAAATTTTTAATAACATTAATCCGATGGTGGGCAGTGCTAAATAACAATGTCAAAGGTTATGATATCAAAGCTAAGCACTGCCCACCCTACATCTCTACTACATCTCTACATCAACTCAAACGCGAACGCACTAAATTTTCAATAATAAGATTAATCGTAGGGTGGGCAGTGCTTGATACCGATAATATTAGCTGAATATCAAGTTATTAGGCACTGCCCACCGACAGGATATTAATTATCAAAATAGTCTAAATTTTTAATAATATTAATCCGATGGTGGGCAGTACTTGATAGGAATTGAAAAGGTGAATATGGGGAAGCTAAGCACTGCCCACCCTACATATATAGCTTAAAACTGACCCAATAATTAATAACTCCTATATAACAATAAAAAAAAATCGGTCAAGGTCTGGTTAATCCCAAGTCTTGACCGATTTCTATTTTGTAAGCTTCCACAAGTACAGCTGAGCTGCACTCAACTCTAAATCACTGTCTTGATGCAGTCGCTCATGGGGGGAACCCCCAAGACCGCGCTGCATCGCTACTGATCAACTATCGAATTAGTCAGCAACTACTCGAAAGTAACCACCTCCCAACTCATCCTTCATCCTGATATATACCCCTCCACAAAACAATTTTCACGATTCATAGTCGCCAGGGCGACGCCCTGGCAATTTACTATCCTAGTCTAGGTATAAGTATCGAATCAAAAAAGTCGTAACCTGACCAGATTTTCCGGTAGGCTCGAAAGCGCTCCACTCGTCGGGATAGGCGTATTTAAGGGAATAGATAGCATTAATTGTTTTGCGAACCTTTTCAGGAGAACCGATCAAGATGTGCTTGACTTTTTTAGGTTTGCGACCTGGCTTTTCAGGGTTGGTATTTTCATCGGAGTTGGGTGGAAGGTTGTCATTCATCAGTAGTAATTCCTTAAAACTGCTTACACTATTAATATATACATAAATTAATTTACTGTCAAGGTATTTAGAAAAAAAATTTTAATAAAAAAAAATTAAATTGCTATAATAATAAATAGGTAATAAATAAGAGTAAATAACCATAAATATATCTGAGACTTACTGTATAAAAGCTATAGCTTTTATCATTTATTACTACTGCTGCTAAGCTCCCTGCTACCTTAGTTAAAATACTATATATATTTTTTTTTATAATAAGGTATAAAATTATGAAATTCATCAAGGCTTAGGAGGGCACTGGAGCCAGAGTCTCCAACATTAGTTCCCAGTCTCCGGCTGGGAACGA
>NZ_JAAHHS010000284.1 GCF_010692395.1 Moorena sp. SIO3H5 | reverse complement strand
CTCAACTTCGACCGAGTCAGCAATGAATTGCGAATTTTTAAGTTAGAAGGCGGCAGCTATCAACTCCAAACCATAGACAATTCTAAATTTTGGATCCCTGAGTTGCAATTGGCTATAGGGCTATGGCTTGGTCAATATCGGGGATTAAATCGGTTGTGGCTACGTTGGTATGATCAACATGGGAATTGGATTCCCACTGACGCTGAACTTGAACGGCAACGAGCCGAACAGGAACGGCAACAGAAGGAACTGGCTCAACAAGAAGCTCAACAAGAACGTCAACAGAAGGAACTGGCTCAACAACGAGCTCAACAACTAGCTGAACGGTTACGACAGATGGGTATTAATCCCGATGAAATTTAACCCCTGTCTGAGTTTTGCTGAAAGCTAATGCGCTACGCGCACCCTACGCGAACAGCTAAAGACTGACCGCTGACCGCTGACCGCTGACCGCTGACCGCTGACCGCTGACCGCTGACCGCTGACCGGTCAAGGATTATTGGGGATGTGATCGATTTGGGCGTAGCCACTGAAAACTAGCTTTTTCCCTTGGGTCTCTAGACGATTGATGCGCATAGTGACACCATCAAGGTTGAAGCGGTCTAGATCTACCATATTGTTCAAGATATCATCCAGGGCTACTGTCAAAGTTTTAGATATCTCTTGTAACGACTCTGGTATTTCATTAGCTTGAAACTGGGAGTCTTTAAACAAAATCCGCCGTCGCCGCTCTACTCCGATGGTAGATGTCATACTAATCGGTACTATGCCGTAATTGGGTAGGTCAGCCTTAGCAAATAACCGTAGACCATTGTTCGGTTGCAGCTCAACTTGCACCTCAGTAAAGGAAACCGGAGCACCACCAGATAGTGCGGTTAACGCTGGCGTAGAAAGGTTTTCCAGCCGCTTTCTTACTAGTTGTGCTTTGAAGGATTGGTTGATATCAGCTTCAGTAAGAATAACTTGAGCGATCGCTTGAGTAGGTTGTTTCAGAGAAATCTTACCCTGAAGCACTGAGCTGAAGTCGAGAGACACAGCATCGGTTTCAAAGGACATCTCTTCTGTCCGGAACTCCCGACGAATCACTAAACCACGACCACTCATTTTGAAGCTGTCGATGCTACCTTGTAGCAACTTGCTAGAGGGATAGCAGCGCACAGACACATCTACCGATTCGCTTGTGGTAAACAGGTGGCGAATGGTCTTGCTGGCAACAGTATTGAGCAGCTGTTCACCCCAGTCGGTGCCAGAATTATTTGTACCGGTGAAGCCACCTAACATAACCATCTTGCATCCTGCGAGAGTTACTTCTACATTTGTAACAAAATGTGAAGAACTCAGCAATCGATCCTAGGGATGAAGGTTATTTGGTTATTCCCCATTGACGTCCAGTGTCCGATAGGTTAATGGGTTGTTCACCTTTAGCTTCCAGTGTAGGGTAGGTTATTTGGATGGTTATTGCTTAATCAGCTGTAGTATATCAAACTGGTTAGCTCCAGAGGTCTCGGTTGTAGGGCTTTGGTTGTAGGGCTAAACATGTCAGAAGCCACTCAACCTTTATAGCATTTGTCATAGTTATTAAGTACATTCAATTTTCTTATCCAATCTTGATGGACTCCCTCATGGAGGGAAACCTCTGATCAAGGCGCTGGCTCCCCAATGGCTGCGCTGCTCCCTACTCCCTACTCCCTAAGAACCAGAGCTTAAGTACCTGACCTAATTGAGAAATACTTTATAATCCTTGACCTAATTGTTTACTTTCGTAAAATGTAGCTTAATATAATTAAGGCTTTATAATACTTGTAAAAGTTAGTCAAGAACAAAAATTAAGCTAACGTTGCGGTCTGTAAGGTAATTAATGGGATTTAAGATGAGTATCACCGATTCTCATTTACCGATTACCCCTTACTAAACTCAGTTACAGCAAAGACTCCAGGTCAATACAGCAACCAGAGCTTTTTTTGTTCTCCTACTTTGTAAGCACCCCGCTCGCCCATAGACAAGGCAATAACACCAATAGTTAATCCCACATCTCCGCCAGCGGGTAGAACCTAGGGCTAATCTTGCCCGAATAGCTAAAAAACTCGGTTAAAAACTTCTAGGTATACGATTATGAGCGATAGCACTGTGAGCGATAGCACTGTGAGCGATAGCACTGCAATCAATGAAAACACTACCGCAGTTCAGCTAGCAGAAGCTCCAGCACAGGAAACCTCTGCCTTAGATACAATTACCCCTCTACCTGGAAACCGTCCCATTGCTCCTAGTGACCTTAATATTAGTGAAACACAAAGCATAATGGGACATCGACCAATTGATGCCAGTAATATTGAGGTATTAGAAACGATATCTGTAATGGGAGAGCGCCCCATCACCTCTAGCAACATTGAGGTACTCGGTATCATGAAGGTGTCTGGAGAGCGGCCAATTGCTGCTAGTAATCTTCATCTTGATGAAATAGAGTACATCATGGGCAAACGTCCCATCGCTCCAAATGATGTTGATGCTGATCCACAGCTGATGGGTTATTTAGATTAAATTCAATCTCCCGTCGATAAGCGCGATCGCTTTTAGCGGAAGCTTCGCTTCATCGCGTAGCGTAGCCCTTTGGCGGAAGCTCTGACAATTGTTTTTTCCAAAAATTACCCTGTTTCAAAACAGGGGAACCTTGGCCGTTTATTAATCATGGAATGATTTGAATAGTTTTGTGGAACGGGCATCTTGCCCGTTTCATTTTTGGGCAGGCTGTCCCAAAACTGGCTACCGATAAAATGAGGCGGGCCCGCCTTATCACGCACCCTACGCAATTTTTGAATTAAGAATTCTAAATTCTAAATTCTACATTCTACATTCTAAATTCTAAATTCTAAATTCTACATTCTGACAGACAACCTTAAACCTTGGCCAAAAGGCCAAGCTACGCGAACAACATATCAAGATGTTCTAAAAAATAGTGACGATATAAATTACAACAGAGTGTGACTTTATTTCTCTGAACACTCACCAAACCCATACTCTGTAACTTATAGATACTGATTGGATCGAGCTCAACTGCCTTATCTGCTGTAACCACCTGTTTAAGAGTAGTAGCTAAATCAGGATTTGCCCTAAGTACACTTAGGTGTTGCCGCAAATAGTCACTATAAATTCCCGTAGCAGTAGCTGCTTCAGCGAGTAATTGTTCTAGGCTAATATTATGATAAGCCAAATGATAGAGAGCAAGCTGCACTAATCCCGGATGTCCCCCCACCATAGCCATCAGTTTGTCAGCAGCTTCACTATTTGACCAATGTAATCTATAAAGCTGAGCTAACTTTTGGATTTGCTGTTTGTTAAACTCAGGTAACTTAATCGGTAATCCCACATTAAACGGAGATTGGGAAGTTTCCAGAGCAACATAAATTTCTGTCGAGTAAACCACAATAACTCGCAGCTTTCGCCACACCGGTAGTTGTTTAGCTTCCTCATGCCAAGAGCGCAATAAGGGTAAAAAATCTTTAGTACTTTGGGTATGCTCAAACAGCCAATGGACTTCATCCATTGCCAAAACTAGGGGATAGTCTATTTTTTCTAGGATATGTTCTTGTAAGTAAGTCATACAGCTGACCTTACTGCCTAGGTCTTTATCCCAATAGTTATCGAGTTGGTGGGGAAGCTGGAGTTGGTAACTGATGTTAACACATAACCAGCGCAATAGCCGGTCTAAATTACTTAAAATGGCGGTTTCGGCTTGGTTAAAATTGAGGTAAACCCTGCTATATTGTTTTTCTCTTGCCTGGTCTAATATGCGCAACAGCAAAGACGTTTTCCCCGTCTTTTTTGGTCCTGTAATTCGGAGCAAACTTCCGGGTTGGTGAATGGCTTGATAGCAAAGCTCTTCAATAGGAGGACGCTCTATATAAAGGGGAGATGGTAGGGGAAGTGCTCCACTGGGAAATTCAGCAATTTGACGTAGGCATTGACGGCGGTAATATTGCTCAATTAGCTCTTGATGGTAGGGAGTAATTGGGCTTGTCTCCAGGGTGTTCCGGAAATTGGTTTTAGTGATCGCTTTGCCAAAAATGTCTCCCAGTAATCGCCACAACTTATAGGCAGTCTTTCTGAGGTATTCAGGGCCATAGTGTGCTTCGATCGCCATATCGGTATAGGTTTTTCCTTCCCAGGCTTGGTGCAATATCCATTCCTGAAGTGGAGTTAACTTGATTTTCTCAACACTTTTGAGGATGTCAAGTACCTGATCAATAGTCATCACTAACAGTTCCCCAATATCTCAAACGACACTTTAGCGGTTTCTGGCAAGGCAGACAATTAATTTAGGTTGATTCAGTCATTAAACTGGCTACACTTGCTAGTTGACAAATACATACTATTATGTATAGTGCTGACATCCCTATTAAATGGGTGTCTTGGGATAGTTGACAAATAAGTTATTTAATGGTAATCCTTAGGATTGAGGTAGATTCTCCAGGGAATTGGGGGTTAATTGAGTGGGTTAATCGGATAAATTTCCAGCAGATTCGGTCAATAGTGTAGCCAAATCGTCAAAGCAATTGGCTACATTTTTATGTTGACTGTAGAGGGTACTATCGCCACAATGCTATATGTTGCTCCAAAAAATAGAACTTGTCTGCTAAATCCATAGCTTAAGATAAGTGAGTTGGTATTAATAAAGAAAATATGTAGATTTTTTGTGCTTTACTGTTGATATATTACTGTTATTAATTAATGGTAAACAACTAATAGTTTAGGGACTACTAGTTTATCTTTAATTCCACAAAATGATTTACTTCAATCATTTTCTCCAATCATTTAATAAGCAGGCAATATTTTGGTGTGACTATAAAAACTCTATAATAATCAATTGCCGCCAGGCATTCATTTAATTAATTCAATATAAATTTGCAGATAATTTAGCATGACAAACTCATTAATAATTATTTGTATTGATAATGATCCATCAGTTCTCAATAGCATAAAAACATCTCTAGGTAATACTCTCGGCAAAGAAAATCTGATTGAAAATTTTGAAGGGAGTAAAGGGGTTGTCAAGTTAGTCGAAGAGTTGCGCAATGATGAGTCTGAAGTGGCTTTAGTTTTAGCTGGTGCTGTTATCCCTGATCTAAAAGGGGATGACTTATTAAACATAGCTTATTTTTTCTCTAACCAAACTCTCAAAATTATGCTGACGGGTGATCTGGATTTGGAAGCTACAGCCAAGGCTATTCGGTATGCAAAGTTATATCGTTACCTAGGGAAGCCTTGTCCATCTGAAGACCTGAAATTGACAGTCATAGAAGCCATACATAGTTATCTTCTTGAAGAAACACTGAAGGCACAAAATCGCCAACTTCAGGAACTCAATCAGCAGTTGGAAAAAATAATCTGTGATCAAGCAGCACAGATTTCAGAATATACTATAGCACCAGAACAAGCTAATCAAGAGTGGCAGCATCTGAGTGCTATAAACCGTCAGCAAACTGTTTTAGTTGACGAACTGCTAGAGAACCAGTATCAATTGACTCAGTTCCTAGAAAGAATGCCTGTGGGTGTGGCTGTGTTTAATGATAAGGGGGTACTAGAATTCCTAAATTATAAGGCGCGGCAGTTATTCGGCAAGGGAGTCGTGCCATTAACTACAGCTGAGCAAATGCCAGAGGTTTATCAACTTTATGTTGCCGGAACAAATCAGCTATACTTTGCTGAAAAATTAGTTGCTGTAAAGGCATTAAAAGGTGAAAACGCCACCCTGGATGATATTGAAATCCACCAAGGAGACAAAATTATCCCTATAGAAAGTTGGGGAACAGCTATATTTAATGAATTAGGCGACATTGCCTATGCTATCGTAGCTTTTCACGATATCACCCAACGCAAAAAAGCAGAAGCAGAACACCTACGCTTGAGGCAGGAATTCTCGCAAGTCAATCAAGCTTATGCAAGCTTTGTCCCCCATCAGTTTCTCCAGTTATTGAACAAACCAAGCATTGCCGATGTCCAATTAGGGGATCATGTTCAGCAAGAGATGTCGGTGCTATTTTCCGATATTCGCTCCTTTAGCACCCTCTCGGAAAGTATGACACCTGAGGAAAATTTTGAATTTATCAATACCTATCTTTCTCGTATGGAATCTGCCATCACTGAAAATCATGGGTTTATTGATAAATACATGGGGGATGGGATTATGGCTCTGTTTAACGAAAGTGCTAATCATGCGGTCAACGCCGGAATTGCTATGCTCACATCCCTAGCTGACTATAATCAATCTCGGCAAAACCTAGGACACCCAGCCATCACCGTTGGCATTGGCATCAATACTGGTTCGTTGATGCTAGGAACAGTGGGAGGAAAAAATCGGATGGATAGCACTGTCATCAGCGATGGGGTCAATTTAGCGTCTCGTTTAGAAGAATTAACGAAACGTTATGGGGTGCCGTTATTAATCACTCACCATACTTATTGGAAGTTAGATAATCCCTTAGCTTATGCCATTCGCTTGATTGATCGGGTACCAGTCAAGGGCAAATCCGAAATGGTGACAGTTTATGAAATCTTTGATGCCGATCAACCGCAAGTGCGAGAAGGCAAGTTAATTACTCGCAGCAAATTTGAACAAGCCTTGGTGCTTTATAATCTGCGTTATTTCTCCAAGGCATCAGTTCTGTTTCAGGAATGTCTACGCTTGAATCCGGGAGATAGTGTAGCACAAATTTATCTTGGACAATGTCAACTTCATACTCGTCTCTCTGGAGTGACTAAAATCAAGCAACACTTAAAATCGAGTTGACAAAATTTTGATTATGATGTAATACACAAACCTAACAACACACTGTCGTTTTATAGTCTCGGCTTGAGTTAAAGTAAACCCCAGATAAGGCAAGGCTTTTAGCTAAAGGCGCGAGAAGCCTTTAGCTAACTTGGCATCAAGTTAAAGATTCACCGTTGGATGTAGAAGATGCCAATTTTTCCAATTGCTCCTGCTGGTCTTGGCTAATGCAAGATTGAATCACTCCCTCCAAGTCCCCCTCCAGCAAAGGAGCGAGGGAATAATTTTGACCCAGTCGGTGATCGGTGACCCGATTATCTTTGTAGTTGTAGGTGCGGATTTTCTCAGAACGAGCCCCTGTACCAACTTGGGAACGCCTCATCGAGGTCACCGCTTCCTGTTGTTCCTGTAACTTGATCTCATACAGCTTAGCCCGGAGAATTTGCATGGCTCGCTCTCGGTTTTGCAGCTGAGATCGTTCTTCTGTACAAAAAATGCGAATTCCTGTAGGCTTGTGGTATAAATCAACAGCCGTTTCCACTTTGTTTACGTTCTGACCACCAGCACCACCAGAACGGGCTGTAGAAATTTCGATCTCCTTGGGGTCAATCTCCACATCCACGTCATCAACTTCTGGCATCACGGCTACCGTTGCTGTTGAGGTGTGAACTCTACCGCCAGCCTCAGTGACAGGTACTCGTTGGACTCGATGAACCCCAGCTTCAAACTTCAGCTTGCTGTAAACTTGCTCTCCCTGAATTTCTAATATCGCCTCTTTGAAGCCTCCCATATCCGCCAGAGACTCACTCAATAACTTTACTCGCCAGTTTTGACTTTCGGAATAGCGTGAGTACATCCGTACCAAGTCCCCTGCCCAGATACTTGCTTCATCGCCACCAGTTCCTGCCCGAATCTCCAGCATGATATTCTTTTCATCATTTGGGTCTTTGGGCAAGAGTAATATTTTAAGTTCTCTTTCCAGGTGCTCTAGCTTGGTCTGGAGTTCCTCAACTTCCAGAGCTGCCATTTCTTGCAATTCTGGCTCACCAGTGGATTCTTTAAGGATTTGCCGTGCTCCTGCCAACTCCTCTTGGGTTTGCTTCCAGTTGTCGTAGGTAGCAACAACTCCTTCTAGGGAGGAACGAGCTTTTGCCACTCGTTGCAACTCATTGGGGTCAGTGGCGATATCTGGATCAGCCAGACGCCTTGTTAATTCATGGTAGGTTTGCTCGACAGAGTTGAGTTTTTCCAGCAGGTAGGTTTCAGCCATGGTTTATGCGATCGCTCTCTTGAAATAGCCTCAGAAGTTAGGAAGGATGAAGTATAAATTTATGAATTATGAAGTGGGAAGTATTCAGTGGGAAGTTTAAGTCCTAACTGTTTATCAAGTTTTTAGTCAACCTTAAGTTAGCCATCGCTAAACCCATTTCATCGTTCATTCCTCCTGGTTCATCTTTTATCCTTCATCCTTCACCCTTGAACTTTAGGAGCTATTTCTTTGTCCCATCAGAGCTAGCTGTATTTTCTGCAGCATCCAGCATCCCATACTTCCGCATAAAGCGTTCAACTCGCCCTTCCGTATCAATAATTTTCTGGGTTCCTGTGTAGAAGGGATGATTACCAGACCAAACATCTACGTGAAGTTCTGGCTGAGTTGAGCCAACGGTCATCACAACTTCCCCGTTGCAATAGACTTTGGCTTCTGGGTACCACTCTGGGTGAATATCTGGTTTTGGCATAGTTCCTCCTTTGCTTTGTATTTTACTATATAATTAGCTAATTTTCCGTTGCTAATTGTTAAATTCTGGTAAGGATATGCGCTACATCACAGGCTATCAGCCTGTGCCACGCACGCTACTTGAGGTGCTATCAGCCCCTTAGCAGTCAGCTTTTCAATCCTGTCAAACTTAGGGATGTGGATTAATATTGCCCATACATTAGCTATTGTGGACAACCCTTAATCAGCTAATTTATTAGCTTATTTATTATTGTTTTTAGCCAAAAGTTTATTCGGAATGGCTGATAGCTGATAGCTAAGGTCTGAATGCTTACAAATTTTTAATTACCATGTTGAATTTTAAATTAGCCAGCTGATAATTTATCGCTTCGAGTATTGGGGGGCTTTCCGAGCTTTTTTCAAGCCATATTTCTTGCGCTCTTTTGACCGTGGGTCACGAGTCAAGTAGCCTTCTATTTTAAGAGGTTGGCGGTTTTCTGGGTCTAGTTCGCACAAGGCTCTAGCCACCCCTAGACGCACAGCATCAGATTGTCCCGTTAACCCACCACCGTGGGCATTGACTAGGATATCGTACTCATTTTCCAAACCTAAGGTTTCCAAAGGTGCTTTTAGGCTGGCTAGGTACATGGGGTTAAAGTTAAAGTAAGCGTCCCCTGGACGTTTATTAACAATCAACTGACCGCTACCGGGAACCAAACGCACTCTAGCAACTGATGACTTACGACGACCAGTTCCCCAGTAAACAGCGCGACCTGCTTGTTCTTCTGCTTGCATTGGTTTTAGCCTCCTGGAATTGTTTTAATAGTTAGTTCTTGGGGTTGTTGTGCTTCATGGGGATGGGTCTGACCAGTGTAAACTTTCAGCTTCTTGAAAAGTTGGCGACCCAGAGAGTTTTTAGGTAGCATACCCTTAACAGCTTTTTCGATAATTCTTTCGGGTATACGTGCTTGCAATTCGGCAAAGGTTTCTGTCTTCATACCGCCAGGACGACCGGAATGGCGGCGGTATAGTTTTTGGTCCCGTTTTCTGCCAGTTACCATAACTTTTTCGGCATTGACAACAATCACAAAGTCACCAGTATCCATGTGGGGAGTGTAAGTAGGTTTGTTTTTCCCCCGCAGAATGATGGCTATTTCACTGGCTAGTCGTCCTAGACGCTGGTTGGTGGCGTCTACAACGTACCACTTTTTTTCGATTGAGTCTTTATTTGGTATGTGGGTTTTTTCCATCGGTTCAATCAATATCAGGTTTACGGTTGAGTTGAAAGGTTGTCCCTTGTAGCGCACGCCTTTTGGCCCACGCTTGACAGGTTGTTCTAGCCCAAGGAGCCCTTGTCGGTTAGTAGGTTGACAGTAAAAATTGAATGTTACTTATCTATAGAGGTAGCCTTCAGGCTTGTTACCTGTCACCTTCACCCCCTCTTCAACCTTGTTACGTGTAGTTTTCAACCCGTCAATTGAGGTAATATAAATTTGGGTTGGGTATCATACCATATTTCTCGGGGAAAGGGGCATTCTGGGTAGCCAACCCTTAGCAAGCACAAGCCTTTTGCTGGGGAAGCGTGTTTCACCTTGTCCCGCTA
>NZ_JAAHHS010000283.1 GCF_010692395.1 Moorena sp. SIO3H5 | reverse complement strand
TACGCTTTTTTGGTGAGAAAAGGTATCAAAACCAGCTTTACCATGATAAGCACCCATCCCACTATCACCAACCCCACCAAATGGTAGGGAAGGAACATTTAGATGCATTACTGTTTCATTCAAGCAAACACCACCAGCAGAGGTCTGTTGCAAAACCTGCTGTTGCTTTGCTTTGTCTGTGGAGAAAAAATATAGCGCTAAGGGTTTTGGTCTTTGGTTAACTATCCCAATCGCTTCATCTAAATTACTGTATTCAATCACAGGTAGAATCGGACCAAAGATTTCCTCTTCCATCACTTTATCCTCTAAGGAAATATTGTCGATGACCGTGGGAGCAATATAGCGGTCTTCTGCATTAGTTTGTCCACCAATTATGATGTCACCATCCTTGAGTAAGGTACTCAAACGCTGATAATGCTTATCACTGATAATCCGAGCATAATCTGGACTTTTGCCTGGATCGTCTCCATAAAATTTATGGATACAAGCTTTGATTTGCTGGAGTAAATCAGATTTAATCTCCCGATTCACCAGCAGATAGTCTGGTGCAACACAGGTTTGACCAGCATTGATAAACTTACCCCAAACAATTCGTTTTGCTGTAGTTTCTATCGGCACATCTGTCTCCACAATGCAGGGACTTTTACCTCCCAACTCTAGGGTGACTGGGGTTAGGTGTTTGGCAGCAGCAGTCATGATAATTCTGCCAACTTGGGTACTGCCGGTGAATAAGATATGGTCGAATTTTTCTGCTAACAGTTCCTGACTGGTTTCTACTCCCCCTTCCACTACAGCAATATAGCCAGGGTCAAAGTTTTTCTGGATAATCTCTGCGATCGCACCAGAGGTGTGAGGGGACATTTCAGAGGGTTTGATAACGCAACAGTTTCCGGCTGCGATCGCAGCCACTAAAGGAGCAATGGCTAGAGCAAATGGATAATTCCAGGGACTGATTATTAGTACTACTCCCAAGGGTTCGGGATAAATTTGACCAGAGCCTGGAAAATTTGCCATTGAGACCGGGACTCTTTTGGGCTTGACCCAGGATTTAATATGCTTGAGAGTATGATCAATTTCCTGCACTAGGATAATTTCGGTAGCATAAGATTCAAATTCCGCCTTGTGCAGGTCGGCTTTCAAGCCTTCTAAAATGGCTGTATCATTTTCTAAAATAACTTGCTTGAGGCGCTTGAGTTGGGCAATCCGGAATGCCACATCTTTGGTTTTACCGGTGCTGAAAAAATTGCGCTGCTGAGTCAAAATATCCTTGACTTTACTGGTTTGTAGTTCAAGCATCTTAAAATTTAACCCCTGAACGAAAAAAAAAAAATCATTTTGTTCTGGTTCAAGGTTAGCAATTATTTGATAGGATAGTTTATTGCTAAATAATTGCAAGAGTTTAGCGTAGGGTGGGTTAGGCGGGGAGTACTTTAAAAGCTCACCTTTGAAGAGAGCTGTCCGCCGTAACCCACCAATATTAAGCAACTCATCGCTGTCTATACATTTACTTTATAAACAGCCTCTGAGTTCAGCTCCGATGAAAACATTCCTCAAAACAATCATTTGCCTGAAAACTCCCGATGCCACTAAAAATTTCAGCACTATTGAGCGGTAACACACCATGGCATCGTCTGGGTTTGCCTGGTTGGACAGTCTCGGTAATTGCGATCGCACTCCTAATTTGCGCACCAGTCCTATTTGTGCTGGGCAGTATGTTCTCCGATTCTTCAGAAGTATGGAGTCATTTAGTCTCCACTGTCTTAGGCAGTTACATTCTCAACTCCCTGTGGTTAATCCTAGGTGTAAGTAGTGGAGTTTTAATCCTTGGGGTTTCAACAGCATGGCTAGTAACCATGTGTCGCTTCTGGGGAAGCCGGGTGTTTGAATGGGCGCTACTACTGCCTCTGGCAGCACCAGCCTATTTACTTGCCTATACTTACACCAATATGCTGGACTTTTTTGGACCGGTACAGACCTGGCTGCGCCAGCTGTTTGGCTGGACTAGCGTGCAGGATTATTGGTTTCCCAATGTCCGGTCTCTGTGGGGTGCGATCGCCATGTTGTCTTTGGTGCTCTATCCCTACGTTTACCTGATCACCAGGGTAGCTTTCCTAGAGCAATCCGTTCGTACCCTAGAAGCTGCTCGTTCCCTCGGATGCACCCCTTGGCGTGGCTTCTTCACCGTAGCTCTACCCCTAGCCAGACCAGCGATCATGGCAGGTTTGGCCTTAGCACTGATGGAAACCCTAAGCGACTTTGGCACAGTAGAGTATTTCGGTGTCAGTACCTTCACTACAGGCATATATCGTACCTGGTTAGGCATGGGTGAGAGGTCAGCCGCTGCTCAACTAGCCGCCTGTTTGCTACTATTCGTAATTGTTTTAATTCTACTAGAACGCTGGTCTCGTAAGCAATCTCGCTATTATGAGACTGGCAGTAGTTACCAACGAATCAAGCCATTTTCACTAACTGGGGGCCGAGGCATCCTCGCGCTGTTAGCCTGTTCGCTTCCCATTGCTCTTGGATTTTTAGCACCCGCAGCATTTTTGCTGCACATGACCATTAAAAATGCTGAGGAAACCTTAGATGATAATTTTTGGCAGCTAGCTACAAATAGTTTACTATTAGCCATTACAACAGCTGCCATTGCCATGGTATTAGCATTAGTAATGGCTTATGGGCAACGTCTAGTGCCCAAACTAGGGATGCGCTTAGCAGTACGGACTGCTGCCATGGGTTACGCTATCCCAGGTTCAGTGATTGCAGTTGGTGTCTTAATGCCCTTAGGTCAGTTGGACAATACCATTGACAGCTGGATGCGGGCAAGCTTTGGCCTATCCACCGGTTTACTTTTCAGTGGCACCATCATTGCTTTAGTATACGCCTATCTTGTGCGCTTCTTAGCCATTTCATTCAATACCGTTGAATCCAGCTTAGGTAAGATCAAGCCTAGTTTAGATGATGCCTCTCGCAGTCTCGGTTATGGTCCTACGCTTACCCTAATTAAAGTTCATGCCCCATTAATGTGGGGAGGATTGTTGACAGCAGCCATGTTAGTGTTTGTGGATGTAATGAAAGAGTTACCAGCAACTCTGATCATGCGACCGTTTAATTTTGACACCCTGGCAGTAAGAGTTTACCAGTATGCCTCCGATGAACGATTAATACAGGCATCAGCACCAGCCTTAGCGATTGTTTTAGTAGGAATTATTCCAGTAATTTTATTGAGTTTCAAGATTGCTAAATCTCAGCGATAATAATGAAGAATGCAGAATGCAGAATGAAGAATGCAGAATTATAAATTATAAATTATAAATTATAAAATGTTGAAGGTGATTTTGTAGAAGTAAGGAGTCAGAATAGGTCAAGTTTCATGGTGTTGGAATCAAAAAAATTGGTTATTCCGTAAAAAGGGATGCTAATTACGGAATAACCACTATAGTATTTATCAATTCGGTTAGGACAAAGTTCTGGGTTTTAGGAAGCTCGGCGCTACTCCCTACAGTGCGCGTTCACGCTTAGCTTAAAAAAAGCGCGGGGTCGCACTGCTCCCGACTCCCTATTCCCTAAGACGACAGTACTTCACGTGACAGCTCCCACACTGACTCTTTGAGTTAAGTGTGGGCTTCCCAGCCAATCCAGCTATTGCTTAGGAGGCGCTGGGCTTTAAGAACGGACTGCCCTGCCGCTCTGTTTTTTTGGTCTTTTGTTTAATAATGTTTGACCAACTTTCCAGCATTTTAGGCTTTGAAAGTCAATATGGGCGAGTATAACACATCGATTGGTCTTTTGTGAAAGACTCTGTGCAAAAGAAGCCCCACACTCATGCTGCGCATGTTCGTTGTGGGGCTTCTTTTGCCGGAAGCTAATTAAAAACTGTTATACCCAACCAGCAATATCCATCAGTTGAACTGCTGTAGCACTATTAGGTCCATATTTGGAAACACTGGTTGGATCTTCCTTGAAGGGAAAACCAAAGCCCGCAAGTACCGGATCAATCGGTGTTCCAGAAACCACGGGATATTCGCTATTAGCTTGAGCAAAGAAGGTCTGAGCGGTAGGGCTGGTTAGATATTCTAAGAACTTGATAGCATTTCCTGGATTAGGAGCTGTTTTCACCAAGCCGCCACCACTGATATTAATGTGGGCACCCCGGTTTTGCTGATTGGGGAAAAATACACCAACTTTCTTGAATATCCCCTGCTTGGCAGGGTCATCGGATTTAATATAGCGAGGTAGATAATAAGTATTTGCGATCGCAATATCCGCAATCCCAGCAGCAACGGCTTCAATTTGGGCTCGATCATTACCCTGAGGCTTACGAGCAAAGTTACCCACAAAGCTCTCGACCCATGATTTTACTGCTGGTACACCCAGGGTAGCAATCAGTGACGCCACCAGAGACTGATTATAGACGTTGCTCGATGAGCGGATAGCAATGCGACCTTGCCATTTGGGATCAGCCAAATTTTCGTAAGTTGACAGATCCGCAGGGTTAACTCTGTCTTTGTTATACATAATCACACGCGCTCGCTTAGTGAAGCCAAACCAGTGATTATCAGGGTGTCGCAGGTTAGCGGGAATCTTGGCGTTGAGTTCCGATGAATTAACCGGGGCAAAAATACCAGCCTGGTCAGCTTTCCACAGACGACCAGCGTCAACAGTGATTAAGACATCAGCAGGGCTATTGGCTCCCTCACTTTTAATCCGTTCTATTAATGGATTTGCTTTCCCCTCAATCAGATTCACTTCAATACCAGTGATGCGGGTGAAGTTGTCGTACAAGTCATCATCGGTCTTGTAGTGACGAGAGGAGTAGACATTGACTACCCCATTCTGGGCGGCTGCTCTACGAGGTTTACCCAGTTCACCTAAGGTGTAAGCCGCCATGGCTGTACCACCTGCTAGTAAGATATTTCTTCTGTTGATGTTCATCAGCAACTACTACTTTCTCTCCTTAGGGTTGTCGCTAAATTTATGCAGTAGGTATGGTAATCCAACACCTGAGTTACCCACTACAGCTATCGAAATAAATTATCGATTAGTTTGGGAATTTTGTAAACTACCTCAGGCGGTCGGATCGCAGATACATCCTTTGAATTACTGAGTTTTACTATATAATTGACCCTATAGTAGATGTAATGGTCAGTGTCTAGAAGAGGAACTTTACTCAGTATACTATTATTTTTTTTATAGCTTATCAGAAATTTATCTAAAAATTTGCCAGAGGAATAGAGCTGAAAGTTATAGGGCTGCGCCCAGGATGGAACTTCTGCCCTTAGGAAGCAAAGACTGGAAAACCTTGTAATATAAAGGGTTTAGGCATTATTCGTGCCTTAAATTTAGCAACACCCTGACCAGCATTACTACAATTGATAAGAGTTAGCGGCTATTGACTACTGAGCGAGTCAGGAGTCGGGAGTCGGGAGTCGGGAGTCGGGAGTCGGGAGTCGGGAGTCGAGAAAAGAGTCTTGTAGCAGTTGCCAAGTCCCAAATACAACTACTATTACAATAATCAAGCTAACCAGTGGGTCAAACCAAAGCCAACCGGTTGTGAGAATAGCAATGCCAGCCAGGACAACACAAACAGACACCAATGCAAAATGCAATGGTCAAGAGTGCTTGAAGCGATGCATCGCTTAGTCTATCAATCCTATTTTTATATCTCAAATAAAAATGCTATAGCGTTTTTACTAACTATAAAGTACACATAATTTTTGCCCTATTCCCTATTCCCTATTCCCTATTCGCTACCTATTTCGTGAGCGTTGCCCTATAACCCGTCGCCGAGTCTGAAACCACATAGAAATACCTGTAATTGCTAAGGTTAATAAACCAAAGGCATTGAGAAACGGATAAATCATTTGTAAGTTAATAGCACCAAATTTTCCTTTGTGCAGTTCCAAAAGCCAAATAAATTCACTACTTTTATCAGTAAGAGCTGCCACCTGAAATAAGGAACCGGTAATCACAGTCAACAACACTGGCAATATCATAATTGGGGCAAACCAAGCGTGCAGTTGACGTAAACGGAATCGATTAATAGTCATAATTAGATAATAGTAATATAAATTATGCTAAATGAATTGTAATAATTTTTTATACCATATTACCTGTTCCCTGTTCCCTATTCCCTGTTCCCTATTCCCTGTTCCCTATTCCCTTTCCTATAGTAATAGGATTAGAATAATGGTTGCCAAGTTTTGCCGCTATCTTTGGATTGTAAGATACCATTCTGATCATTAGCAGCGTATAAAAATTCGGGATTAGACGGGGCGATCGCCATATACAAAAATAAGTCTCCTGTTTCTGCGCTTATGGCTTCCCAAGTCCTACCCCCATCGGTACTTTTAAAGAATCCTCCGGAATCTTCTGAAAGGATGTGGAATCCATAAATTACTGTCTTTTCTGCTTCGGATTTCAGAGCCAGACTAGCAACCAGGGACTCTTGAGAATTGGGGACTAAAATCCAGCTTTTTCCACCATCCCTAGTCTCAAATAATCCCAGAGTTGTAGCAGCAAACACGTGCTCAGGATTGCGCGGATCAACGACTAAATTATGGGGAATATCCTCCAGTCCCTGGGCTGGTAATTGATTCCAGGTTTTGCCACCATCTTTTGAACCCAACAAGCCTTGTTTTCCAGAAACCGCCCATCCATAAATTACCTTGGGGTTAGCTGGTGCGATCGCTAAAGTCAAAAAGTCTACCCCGAGCAGGGATTTGAGCTGCCATTGTTGCCCTTTATTGTAGCTAGTCAGAAAACCGAGCTTGCCTCCCGATGGCGGATGTAAGCTAGCATAAAAGCGTCCGCTATCCTTGGGATGAGCCACAAAGCTGGTGAAATTAGAACGAGTTTTGCCAACTTGCAGCCATTTCCCTGCTTCAGAACGCTGCAATAACCCATGATGGGTGGCTACGTAGAGGATTTCCGGATTATCTGGACTAACAGCCATAGCGTGAATATTAGTCTTCTGCCACCACTTCTCAGGAGCATCACTAAGAATAATGTTGTTATTGGTGACATCATTGGTCACTCCTGTTATGGTTGACTGAGTGATATTGGTTTTAATTGTGGTGGGTTGACAACCCATCACCGTAATAGCGACAATACTGTAAATAAACCAATTTTTAACCATATCGTTTATCTCTACATTCATCTATACATCAATTGCTTGATTGAAGCGGGTACAAGTGGCCCTACCACCAGTAATCCTAAGATGAATTCTCCCAATCCCAGGGTTGGACTGGTAATTTCAGTTCTGGTAGTTAACGTTTTACTATCCACTGTTGCTGCTTCGGAAACTGTAGCGGTTGCCACAGGAAGAGTTATTGCTACTGATACCGATTCTAGACCAAGCTGGTTTGATGGTGATGGCGTAGTTGCTGCTTCTGGGGTTTATTTTAGGTATGGTTGTTGGTGATAATCTCCAGTTTGGGCAAGCAAAGGAGTTGTTTTCAGGGTTAGCTTGATTCTATCTAATGTAGTATAACTGATTACCAGAGTTCGACATAACCTCAAACTCTGGCTTGATAAGTCTTTTTACTCAGTTATATTAACCACTAGGGCTCACCCTTTCTGTGTTATTTGGTACAGGAAAAGAATGTCAATTTTGACATCCTCCCACCGCTAAATCGTAGATTATGTGGCCAGGATGCCCGCTCGCAAATATTGATAACAGGCAAGATGCCCGTTCCAGCAAGACTCCCATAGCACCTATCGGGTCAAACCGTACAAATGGGATGCACCCAACCGGGATTGATGATCGTGATATTTTTGGCATCATGGAAATAACTCCTTTTTAGGAGGGAGGAAAGCTGCGCTGGTCGTCGTGGTTAACAGTTATTACCAGCGCAGCTATTAGTTTCAGTCGTCACCTTCTATAATATACATAACTCTTCAAAAAAATGCAATGGTTAATTAAAACTATTTACATTTATTTACAACTAGTTTTTTTAGCCATTTATGAACTCAATTATGTCTAATATATATAGTATTTTTTATTATATATTTTTTATATAGCAGGAAATATGTAAGTTGAAAAAAACAGTTTATATGATATAATCGCTAAGCTTTTTTTCATTGAAATTGGATATTAATCAGTTATCACAAAAAACTCACACTCTATCTTATAAATCCCGACTTACTGCTACCTTTCCTAAAGTACATCGCGGAATGGATAAATGCTTGAAAATAGTTAACTATCAATATATTTTAATAAATAATCATCATGAATTGGAGAAAATACATTGATTACAATCCCCACATTTTATTAGGTAAGCCAGTCCTTGCTCACGTGTTTGAGATTGGTGAAGAAGAGGATTTTGAGGAGGAAATTAAACTAACTCGTCAGAATCTGGAACTGATGAATTTTCGCCATGGAACGTTCCGCTAATGTCAAACCTGGTGCAGGTATATCCATCGAAGAGATTAGGCAGCACCTTGATGAATAATTCTGGTATATAACTCCATGATTGAATAGTTTTGTGTCAGGAGTGGTGACATCAAGACAGCCCTAGATCTAGCACAAGAGTTAAATAGCAATCCGTGTAGGAATTGAGATAATTTTGATGCCATATTCCCTACTCCCGTCTTGATGCAATAGCGAGTGGGGGAAACCCCCGCATGAAGGCGCTGCATCGCTACTCCCTACTCCCTGTTCCGAGATCCGCTGTTCCCTTCCAGTAGGCATTTCAAAATAAGATGGGTTTACCCTGGATCAGCCAAGAGATAATAAGTCTTGACCCTGCAGCTTGCTTATTTCCATGGAAACCACTACTCAAGATATGCGATCGCTTCCATTGCCCCCTGGTAACGTCTGTTTACCCATTATCGGTGAGACCATCAGCTTTTTAACGGATCGAAATTTCCACAAAAAGCGGTCAGAAAAGTATGGGCGCATCTACAAAACCCACATTTTTGGTAGTCCTGCGGTGACGATGAATACTGCAGAAGCGAATCAATTTCTGTTTACGAATGAAAATCAGTATGTTGCTTCTATCTGGCCCAAAAGCACGCAAATCTTACTTGGAGCCGCCTCACTGGCCAACCAAACGGGAGTTTTCCACCAGAAGCGCCGCAAGTTAATGTACCAGGCGTTTCAACCGAGAGCATTAGCTAGCTATATTCCCACCATGGCCAACATTACTAGCAATTATCTCCAGAAATGGGAAGAGATGGGAACCTTAACCTGGTATCCTCAACTGCAGGACTATACCTTTGAGATCGCTAGTACCTTGCTGATGGGAACTGATGGAGGTTCCGAAACCCCTCTGGCTCAACTATTTAATAACTTTTCTGAGGGAGTGTTCAGTATTCCGATATCTCTACCTTGGACAAGGTTTGGTAAAGCTTTGCGTGCTCGTCAAGGATTGCTGACCTATATCGAAACCATTGTCCAACAGCGACAGCAACAGAAAAATCCCGGAGAGGACGCCTTGGGACTATTGTTACAAGCCGAAGATGACCAGGGGAATTCCTTGAGTTTGGATGAAATCAAAGACCAAGTGCTTCTGTTGTTGTGGGCAGGCCACGAAACCTTAACCTCTGCGATCGCATCCTTTTGTCTGTTGACAGCCCAGCATCCAGATGTTGTTGCCCATCTCCGTGCTGAACAACAGAAGTTTTCTGGTTCAGAACCCCTAACCATGGAACATCTCAAGCAGATGACCTATCTAGAGCAAGTGCTTAAAGAAGTGCTGCGCATACTTCCTCCTGTTAGTGGTCTTTTTCGGAAGGTTATTCAGTCTTTTGAATTTAACGGTTACTTGATTCCTCAAGGTTGGACTATACTGTGCCAAATTACCGAAACCCACAAAAATCATAAAATTTATCAAGATCATCAACGCTTTGACCCAGATCGGTTTGGGCCAGAAAGGACAGAAGATAAACAAAAAACCTTTGGATATATCCCCTTTGGTGGCGGTTTACGGGAATGTTTAGGCAGGGAGTTTGCCAAATTAGAAATGAAGATTTTCGCGGCTCAATTGCTCCGGGATTATGACTGGAAATTAGTGCCAGGTCAAGATTTAGAAATGGTGGTGATTGCTACTCCCGATCCCTGAGGTGGCCTAAAGGTTACGAGTAGCCGTAAAGTAAACTCTTAGCTAAATAAGCTAGTGCAGGAAAAGC
>NZ_JAAHHS010000282.1 GCF_010692395.1 Moorena sp. SIO3H5 | reverse complement strand
TGGAGAACCGATCAAGGTCAGCTTGACTTTCTTAGGTTCGCGACCAGAGTTTTCTGGGGTGTTCTTGTCATCGGAGTTAGGTGGAATGTTCTTGGTCATGAATCGTGACTCTTGTAAATAGCTTATATTATTAATATATTTATAAATTAATCAGTTGTCAAGGAATTTAGATTTTTTTTTAATTATGAAATATGGATATAATGGGAAGATAAACTAGTTTTTATTTGTCTATTTTTTTTGTATAATTAATATAATAATATAAGCTTAAGTGCTACGCGCACGCTACTATTGCTAGCATGCTAGCATGCCTGCTCCCTGCTCCCTGCTCCCTAAAACCCAAGACTTTATACCTAAACCAATTGAAAACTGCTGTAATGAAACAAACCCACTATCTAACCACAACCGTTCAACAAGGCAACCGCCTTGAGATTTCCCTTCCAAATTTACCGGTAGGACAAACAATAGAAGTTATTTTAATCGTACCTGAAACCGCACAAAATAATTCAATGGAACGCCAAGCTTTTCAACAACTTCCCCTAGAAGAACGTCGTCGCATTTTAGCCCAACAAGCAGAAGCCATGAAAGACTATTATCAAGAAAATCAAGAATGGAAAGATTGGATAAATTTTGATAACGAGTAAATCGATGACTATCAATCCTAAACGGGGTGAAATCTGGCTGATTAACTTAGATCCAACCATTGGCGCAGAAATCAAAAAAACTCGACCAGCGGTTGTCGTAAGTTCAGATTATATTGGAAGACTTCCTCTTAAATTAGTTGTGCCAATTACCAACTGGCAATCATCTTTTACTGGTAGTCTTTGGCATATTTACCTAACACCGACTTCAGACAATGGATTAACCAAACTATCATCGGCTGACGCCTTACAGCTAAGAAGCGTCGATGTCCGAAGATTTATTCGTAAATTAGGATCTTTATCAACCTCAGACTTACAAGAAGTTATCAAAGCAATTGCGATTATAATTGAAATTGAAAGCGATCGCTCTGAAGAGCGCGCCAAAGGCGATCGCTGAGATTCCCCCCCTTGATCAAAATTTTCAAAAATAAATTTTTATGAACCAGGTGGAACTATAAATTATTTTTTAGTTGTCTATATTTTTAGTAAAATTAATCGTAAGTTGGGCAGTAATAATACCAATCCCAAAACTTACCATCGCGATTATACTTACTGCCCACCCTACATCAACTGCTCCCTGCTCCCTGCTCCCTACTCCCTATTCCCTGTTCCCTATTCCCTACTCCCTTTGCTAAAGGTGGGCAGTAATCATACCAATTTCAAAGCTTACTATCGGGATCATACTTACTGCCCACCCTACATCAACGATTCCCTACTCCCTACTCCCTACTCCCTTTGCTAAAGGTGGGCAGTAATAATACCAATTCCAAAGCTTACCATCGGAATTATACTTACTGCCCACCCTACATCAACTGTTCCCTATTCCCAGATCCGCTGTTCCCTATTCCCTTTGCTAGCAATCCTCAGCTCGCCTTTAGTTGCAACTGGTGCATATGATCAAATAACTTCCAGCAATACTCCTCAGATATCCCACAGGTAATAGCACCCCGGAGTACCACATGGAAATACCAATCATTAGGAGCCATTTCCCGGTCTAACTTATTCACCACCACATAAGTCCGAACGCCATGATACAACTTATGTTGACAGTGGACATTTACCATTTCCTGTCGGTAGATACTGTGAGGCACACCTTCGCGCAGATCCAAAGCTTCACTCACCCGCCAAGGTAAATGATACAACACTCCTTCAACCCTTGAGCCAGGAGTTTTCACCACATCTAGCGTGCCACACTTACGAATTGGAGATTTACTGTAAAAACCAATATGATAATCCTTGAGGGTAGCAGTACCAATCACAAAATTATGGGTATCTTCCCCAAGCGATCGCTTTAAATCTACTGGACACATACAAGAGCCATAAGCAAAATAGTAAAACCCTGACTCTGTGTGACGTTGGTGTTTTCTGTCAGTGTTGAGCTGAGCACTTGACATACGCAATCCTAATTCCTCACTTAGACCTAGACCTTGCCAAATTAAACCTCATTTTATCAAAAACGTTTCAGCAAAAAAAAATCCCACCGTTTCAGTCAGTGGGACAATTATTAAAAGGCAAACTATGTAGAGCTTTGCTTTTTAGATCAGCATTGCCTATTGCCTATTGCCTATTGCCTTTTGCCTTGTCTTGACCAAGGTTTATGAGACTTATCCAAGAGGTCTATTGTATTGATTCCATAACAATTTGAGATCAGACCCCTGCTCGAGAACCTATAGATAACTCAGGATCATTACTCAACTTACCGTTCTGCATCGCTGAATACAATCGGTTCAGGGCATTAACATAGGCCTGTGCTGAAGCCACAATAATATCCGTACTAGCAGCATAACCCGAATAGACCCGTTCATTGTGCCGCAAACGAATAGTCACTTCCCCAAGAGCATCAATGCCTGCTGTTACCGATTGCACCGAAAACTCAATCAGTTCATTAGGCACATTCACCACCCGATTAATAGCCTTGTACACCGCATCCACCGGACCAGTACCAATAGCAGCATCACTAAGTTCTTCACCGGTAGGTGTTCGCAACGTAATCGTAGCCGTAGGATTAGCACGATCCCCACAGGAAACCTGCACCAACTCTAAGTGGAACACTTCCGGTGCCTGGTAAACTTCATCATTAACAATGGCTTCTAAATCCCAATCCGTAATCTCCTTCTTCTTATCCGCCACCTCTTTGAAGCGAACAAACGCCTTATTCAAGTCATTGTCCGACAACTCATAACCCAACTCCCTGAGGCGAGAACGGAAAGCATTGCGACCCGATAGTTTACCAAGTACAATCTGATTTTCCTTTAACCCAATCGACTCGGCATCCATAATTTCATAGGTCAGCTTGTGCTTAAGCACCCCATCCTGGTGAATACCAGACTCATGGGCAAAAGCATTCGAGCCCACGATCGCCTTATTCGGCTGCACCAACATCCCAGTAAGACTCGAAACCAGACGGGATGTCTTGTAAATCTGACGAGTATCAATAGTGCTTAGGGGTTCCTTCGACTCTGGGGGGCGTCCGAAGAAAGGATTGAAATACTGACGGCGGACATGTAATGCCATTACCAACTCTTCCAAAGCCGCATTACCAGCCCGTTCTCCAATACCATTAATCGTGCATTCCAGTTGCCTGGCTCCATTTTTCACTGCTTCGAGGAAGTTAGCCACTGCCAGACCTAAATCATTATGACCATGGACAGAAATAATTGCCCGGTCAATATTCGGAACATTTTCCTTAATGCCACGAATCAAGCCACCAAATTCGCTTGGGGTAGTGTAACCTACAGTATCAGGAATATTAACCGTAGTAGCCCCCGCATCGATTACCCGTTCCAAGACTTCGTAGAGATACTCGGGATCGCTGCGCCCTGCATCCTCCGGGGAAAATTCCACATCATCCACAAAAGACTTCGCATAAGCCACCATTTCTGGCGCAATCTCTAACACTTCCTTTCTAGTCTTCTTCAGTTTGTACTCCAGATGAATATCAGAAGTAGCAATGAAAGTGTGAATACGGGCATTAGCTGCTGGTTTGAGGGCATTGGCTGCCGCCTTGATATCATCACGACTTGCCCGTGCTAGACCACAAATAGTTGGTCCAGATTCTATGCCCACGGCTTGAGCAATTTTTTGCACCGCCTCAAAATCCCCAGGACTAGCGTAGGGAAAGCCTGCTTCAATCACATCTACTCTCAATCGTGCCAGTTGGTGAGCAATAATCAGCTTCTCATCAACATTGAGGGTTGCTCCAGGAGATTGTTCCCCATCCCGAAGGGTAGTGTCAAAAATGATAATGCGCTCTGATTGAGGTTGCTGGTTCATAACTAACTCGATTAGTTGATAGTCAGTGATTTGAAGAGAACAGTCGTCAGCCAACTAGACCGAAAGTTTGCTTCATTTATAATTATAATTATGAATCAATTTTTTCAATTTGATCACGGACATCATTTAAATCAATATAACGGTCAGTGGCATTCCTCAGTTCCCTAGCAATCATCCCTTCTGTAGAAACCACCGTAATATGGGTATTTTTAGAACGCAGTAATTCAATTGCTCTTTCAAAATCCCCATCTCCACTAAACAAAATTACTCGGTCATACTGTTCCACAGTATTAAACATATCCACAACAATTTCTATATCTAAATTAGCCTTTTGTGAATAGCGACCCGAGTTATCATCATAATATTCCTTTAAAATTTTAGTACGAACCGTGTATCCTAAACTAATTAAAGCATCTCGAAACCCCCGCTGGTCTTGAGGATCTTTGAGTCCGGTGTACCAAAATGCATTAACTAGAGTAATACCAGGTTCGTTTTTAAAATAGTCTAAAACCCGCCTAGGATCAAAAAACCACCCATTCTTTTGTTGGGCGTAAAACATATTATTGCCGTCTACAAAAATAGACATACGTTTCAGTGGACAATGCATATTTACTTAAACCTAACAATTTTCTATATAATCTTTAATATAATTTTTTATTCTAGCAGTTTTTAGCTAGTAAATTAGTAATTACTGGTAAGACTTAACTAATTAGTGGTAATTTAATTAGTGATTTGATTACTACTGATAGAGATGACGTATCTGTACTTACCAATGGGAAAGAGTAAGCAATAGCGGGATAATTTCCTGATTTTGAGGATAAGATGCAAAATTTACCCTCCTCTGTCTTGGTGCGCGTTCCCATGGCCTTCACGGAGCGTCTCCCTAGGAGTTGGGAACCTCGCGCCGGGGTCGCACCGCTTCAGTTAATTCCTAGGGAGAAGGGTACCAACTCAGATCGAAACAATCAGAGGTATCAAAGTAGTGGTAGTTTAACGGGACTGGCAAGCTTTTGCACAACCTGTTACTTGCTTTGAGTAGTGCCACAGTTTTTCAAAGCAAGCAACCTCAACCGGTGGGTAAAATTATAGATAAGAGCACCAGTCACTCCAACTCCCAGCATAGAGCTTGCCAGTGTTAATTCCTGCCAATGCTAGGGAAAAGAGATTGACACAAGCGGTTACACCAGAACCACAATAAACCAGAATTTCTTGTTTGTTCTCCAGCTCAGTCCAGCGCTCTTGTTGCGATGCTAATGGTTGCAAATAACCATTAGTGTCCGTGACACCATGCCAAGGGTAGTTGATGGCACCGGGAATGTGACCGGCAACAGGGTCAATCGGTTCTCGTTTACCTAAATAGCGATCGCTTTCCCTAGAGTCTACCAACGCCACCTCTGGCAGATCTTTACGTACTTTCACACTATTAATATCCACCACCCAATCAGAGCGCAACTGCTCTACAAATATTCCTGGTTTTGTGGTACGCTCTTGATCAGTTACTGGATACCCTTGGGAATGCCATCCTTTCCAACCCCCATCCAGCAACCCCACTTGGTCGTGTCCCAAGTAGCGCAGCAGCCACCACAAGCGGGATGCAAACGCAAAACGGGAATCATCATAGGCAATCACTAGGGTTTTTTGGAAATTAACACCAATCCCTGCTAATTTCTGGGCTAACTTCCCAGGTTCAGGCAAAGGATGACGCCCACCATGACGCTCTACTGGTCTGGAAAGGTCCTTATTCAAATCGAGATAGTGAGCACCAGGGATATGGCTAACTTTATACTGTTCATACCCCTGGTTTGGATCAGATAGAGCAAAACGGCAATCGACAACTACGATGTCGGGGTCATCAAGATGCTCATTCAGATACTGAGCAGAAACTATAAAAGCATGTTCCGTCATGTGACATCACGGATTATAAATTTTAGTATTGATTTAGAACGAATAAGCTTTAGCGATATCAAGTGAGTCCAACGATTTAGCCTCCTAGGACTCTGTTCAAATAAAATTAATTAACGTTTGCGTATTTGGTTGAGATATAAGTTGGTAGTGCTTGGTTTAGAGGGATGAAAACCCCCAGCCATCTGCTGTCAGATTTTCATCCCTATTTCTCCCGCTTTTGGCGGCGGCGATCGCGCCACTCAGCAGCAGTTAGATATATGATTCCTCCGCTTACCACCACTAATAATCCAGCGGCAGCAAAGAACAACATAGTGATTACGGGATTTTCCACGATACTGTTAAAATCCGTTACGACCCCAGACAACCATTGAGATTGACCAAGTGAACAAAACCAGTACAGAAACCCAGCCTAGTGTCAGAATATCCATAGCAATATATAAAAAAATTACTCAATAACTCCAAATCTTATAATAATTCAATTTGACACCGCCACTTCCTGCAGAAGTGGAATTGGTTTGGGAATTATCTGGTTATAGGGTTAGCCCCCCCGTCTTTGACCAAACCTGATTATCCAGAGTCTGGCTAGGTTTCAGGTTAAGAATATTTGACCTGCACAGGGGGATAGTGTGACAGTTACTAAACTGTCCACAGATTCCTTCAAGAAAACTTGTAATTATCACCTCATCCAATGCTTCAACCTTATGGACAAGGTTGTAGTGTTTTATGTATTATATATGTAATATAAAAGAAAGATAATTATTGTTATGCCTTACGAAAAACTAGACCTGTCCACCCCAAAACCGGTGCTGTCTTGGGCGAATCACACCCTAGCTGCTCAGGAAACCCAAATGGCCAAAAATGTGGCGTCTCTGCCATTTGTGTTTAAGCACGTCGCATTAATGCCAGACGTTCACCTAGGTAAAGGCTCATTAGTTGGCTCTGTAATTGCCACCAAAGATGCCATCCTGCCAGCAGCTGTTGGGGTAGATATTGGTTGTTTTACAGGTGATACCCTCGTCCCCTTGGTTGATGGCAAATCTTACACCCTCGAAGCACTAGCCAGCAGTCAGCGCGAAATTATTGTCTACTCCTGCACACAAACCGGAAGAATTGTCGCGGCTAAGGCTACAGCCAAATTAACCCGCCGTAACCAACTACTGTTAAAGGTCGTTCTCGACAACTCACAAGAAATTAAATGTACTCCCGATCATCGATTCATGCTCAGGGATGGCAGTTACCTCGAAGCCCGCGACCTCAAACCAGGGACATCCTTGATGCCTTTCTACTCCCAAACCGATAAAGATGGTTACACCTTAATCCAGCAACCCTATTCTGGAAGATGGCAAAAGGCAGATGGGATTATCTCTTCCTCTGATATCCCTGCCACTGATATCCCTGCCACTCAATTGTTAGAATCTCAATTGTTAGGAACAGTACCATCTTTTCCAGGTCCGAGAACAGTAATTGATCACCATAAGGTTGATCCTGCCGAGCATCCAAGCTCAAATCTGGTAGGGGGGGCAAATCACAAAGTCGTCAATATCTTACCACTTCAGGAAAGACAAGATGTCTACTGCCTAACTGTGCCAGAGTATCACAACTTTGCCTTGACCGCTGGTGTGTTTGTTCACAACTGTGGCATGTCTGCCATTAAAACCCCTTTTGTGGCAGAGCAATTGGAGGGCAAGCTCAAGAAGATTCGCTTGGAGATTGAAGCAGCTATTCCCGTTGGCTTTAATGAAAACAAAGATATCGAAAAACCAGTAGTAAACTGGCAAGGCTGGCGTGACTTTAAGGAGCTTCATCCAGGTGTGCAACGGCTAGATGGAAAATCCATGAAACAGCTGGGTTCCCTTGGTGGTGGCAATCATTTCATTGAATTGTGTCTTGATACCGAAAACCAAGTTTGGCTGATGCTACACTCCGGTTCACGGCATATTGGTAATCAGCTAGCTAAGTGCCACATTAATACCGCTAAAGAATTAGCAAAGCTAGCACATACTAACCTTCCTGACCGAGATTTAGCATACTTTGTCGCAGGAACCCCTGAATTTGCTGCTTACTGGCGGGATTTGCAATGGGCGCAAAACTATGCCCGTTACAATCGTGATATCATGATGGCTCGCTTCAAGCGAATTGTTGAGAAACATCTAGTTGGTGGTAAGTCGTTCAAGCCCTTGTTGTCAGTTAACTGCCATCACAACTATGCCGAGAAAGAAATGCATTTCTCCGAAGAGGTTTATGTCACTCGAAAAGGAGCAGTGCGAGCTCGTACCGACGACTATGGTATCATCCCTGGTTCCATGGGGGCAAAGTCTTTCATTGTTAAAGGTAAAGGCAATCATGACAGTTACTGCAGCTGTGCTCATGGTGCTGGTCGTTTAATGTCTCGCAGCAAAGCAAAAAAGCAGTTCACCATTGATGATTTAGTTGAGCAAACTAAAGGTGTTGAGTGCCGTAAAGATAAGGACGTTATCGATGAAATCCCAGGTGCTTATAAGCCAATTGATCAAGTGATGGCTAATCAGTCAGATCTAGTTGAGGTAGTAGCAACTCTGAAACAGGTTGTTTGTGTTAAGGGTTGAAAACTTTCAAAACTGAATCGAATTATTACCTGTTAACCATTAGGAAAAAGGCAACAGAAGCATAAACGTTTCTGTTGCCTTTTTCCTGTTGTAATCTACCAAAAAATAGATCTCGACAGACATCAGCTATTTTGGTGAAGGAAGGTTTATTACGCAATTCAACCGATTTGTTGTAGTTTGGTACCATTACAGGTGACTATTACCTTAGGATTTAGAGCGGGATTTTATGGTGAGAATCACCAAATCTACCTCTCGGTCAACCCTTAAGTGAATCTGATAGTTTTTTTGTTCCGTGATTAATAAATTTTTCTGGTTTTCACTAAGTTCTTTTAACCCATAGTTAATCCAAGCCATACCATTTTCCCATTCCGGTGATACTACCCTAATGAATAATCCTAAAAGTAAAGCAGCTTGGCTTTCATGAGAGTATTTATAGGGAATTTTAGTGGCTATCGATGCTTGAGTGATATTGTTAACATTTCCCAGAATATTAATTAATACTGTGCCTCCCGTATTGTTGCCTATCAAATTAATTTGATTATGAATAGTTTCTCCCTGGTTAAAGGTAAACCCAATGGCTTCAAAACCAGGCTTTATTTTGTCTATACCTATACCTATACCTAGTCCGGTTTCTTCATATTCAGTTATAATAGGTACCATGAGTTGATTGATCATTGAAGCTTTATCTACTAGTTTTTCAGAACTAGTTTTAGCAACACTTGATAATGATTTTTTGTTCTCTGACGTGTCTTTGTACCAACTAATAATTGATTCTATTGGATTAACAATAGTTGTTGATGAATCCGTTAATCGAAAATTGTTGTTTTTGATTAACAGGCTGATTACTCCTACGATAATTACTAGAGAAGGTAACAGGCAAAAAGTAATAATGAACGATTGTCCATTGAAGCAATTTTTAGAAGACTGTTCTTTAGTCATTTACTGGCAAGCTCAAAGTCGCAAAGGGTGGATATTTGATTATCAATAGACCTAGGGGTAAAAACCATTCTATAAGCGTTACCCTACTTAACCTTAAACCTAATTTTTACGCTTATATCTAACCTCAGATAGAGATAGTTGTTCGGGTATAAATCATCGTTAACTGATAATTTGTAATTTCCAATGTCCAATTAAGTCTCATACTATTGCTGCTTTTAAACAACACTTGTATATCGCAATTACCTATTACTTATTACCTACTACCTATGACCTATTAACAGACACTTATCTCTATTAATATGCATAGAAAATTAGTATTTATTTAAAATGTTTTTGAAGTTAATCACGAAGTTTAATGGCACATTGTGAAAAACTTGGGAAGGCTCACCAAAGTATTGTATAGTAATTATCTCCCAAAATGTGAAATTTTGGTGAAAAACATTTGGTGAAGAACACCTTGAGGTGTGACCCAAGGCCGCGAGCAATCCCTCGCGGCCATTGGAAAGTTCACCTTAAGTGTCTTGCTATACAAAACGAATGGCAAGCACTCACCTTCGGTATCACCGCACTTGTGAAAACTTAACGTTTAAAAAAATAAGGTAAAAACTTTAACTAGCAAAGTTTAAGTTAAAAGGAACTACTGACAGAACCTTCCTTTTCCCCTTACCTCAGCGATGCAGTTGCTCATGGGGAAACCCCACTCGCGCTTTGCATCAAGACAGGGAAAAGATGAGGGGTTACACCCTTCATCTTAGCAAATTTAACAGATTCCCGTAAATCCCTGTTTTGTTCTTTACTTGTCTTACGGATACGCTTCAGGAAAAGTTTAGCTGTAGATTGGA
>NZ_JAAHHS010000281.1 GCF_010692395.1 Moorena sp. SIO3H5 | reverse complement strand
GGTGAGGCAAGGTATTCTACCGTTGCTTGCCTGAAGGCAAATTCGACCACAAGCCTGCAACCGCCGTTAGTTCCAAATCCCCTATTATCAGTCCCTTCGGTACACGGGGTAGGGTTTAGGGGGTAGGGGGTAGGGGAAAAACTGTCCCTTACTCATAGGGGTCTAATACCCCGCCTAAAAACTTTGTTTTAGGGGCAAACAAGTTTAGTAGTAGTCCAACCTACCAGTATAACTTGTCCCCACACCCCACCCCCTACCACCTACCCCCCATTGAAAGCTTCCCTGTAGCCTAAACCAATAATAAATAGCGGCTAGACATAGGCGAAGCCTTCTCGAAGATGACACAGTCCGCGCTTCGCTGACTATGATGATCAAAATCATCAACGGGGTTTTTAACCGGGATTTGGTATCAGAAGATACATGAATTTTGTAGCATTAAAGCTCAACTGAGGAACTATACTGGTTCAGAATTAGTTTTCAATTTCCACCCTACTATAAATAGCATTACCATCTTTGCCAAGTAAAGGATTCTGATGACCTATCTCGAAACAACTGCTGAATTTTATTCTGAAGTCGCCCAAACACCCCAAGTTGGTTTGTGTTGTGTCCAAAGTAGCCCCTTACAACTGCCAGGACTGAAAATTCCTCCACTGATGGCGGAGATGAATTATGGCTGCGGTACTACGGTACATCCCACAGAACTCAGCAATCAGCCAACTGTCCTCTATGTCGGTGTTGGTGGTGGCTTGGAGGCGTTACAATTTGCTTATTTTTCCCAACGTCCAGGGGGTGTGATTGCGGTTGAGCCTGTTCAGGCCATGCGGGAGGCTGCTACCCGTAACCTGAAGATTGCTGCTGAAGACAATTCCTGGTTTGACCAGAGTTTTGTGGAAATTCGGGAAGGGGATGCCTTTGCCCTACCTATGCCAGATGATTCTGTAGATGTGGTTGCTCAGAATTGCCTATTCAACATCTTTGAACCGGCTGACCTGATGAAGGCACTCAAAGAAGCCTATCGAGTCTTAAAACCAGGTGGACGACTCTTAATGAGTGACCCGATTGCAACTCGTCCGATTCCACCCCATCTACAGGAAGATGAGCGGCTACGAGCTATGTGTCTGTCTGGTGCGCTAACTTATCAATCCTATGTCCAGCACCTGGTCAAGTCAGGTTTTGGTCAAGTAGAAATTCGAGCAAAACGTCCCTATCGGCTTCTGGATTGCCAAAACTACAACCTCGAAGAACCCCTGCTGCTGGAAAGTCTGGATTCTGTTTCTTTCAAAGTTGTGATCCCAGAGGATGGACCATGTATTTTTACTGGCAAGACAGCAATTTACATGGGCGCGGAAGAGTTTTTTGATGACAATGCGGGACACATCCTTTCCCGTGGTGTGCCAGCAGCTGTTTGTGATAAAACAGCTGGGAAATTAGGAAAGGTGAATCCAGAAGAAATCTTAATCACTGATTCAACTTGGCACTATGTTGGTGGTGGTTGTTGTTAGAGGTTAAGGATAAAGTCTGAAGTCTGAAGTCTGAAGTCTGAAGCCGACGCTACGCGAACAGACTTTAGACTTAATAAGTCTCACAATCCCAAGGCGATAAAAATATGATTCAAACAGACGTTTCAGCTGTTACACCGTTCCGCAAAAAACTGCAAGCTCCCTTAAGGAAACAGCCAATCACGGTTTTACAAATTAATCTGGGGAAGCGTTGTAATCTAGCTTGTAGTCACTGCCATGTGGAAGCTGGTCCTAAACGAACTGAAGAACTTTCTCCAGAAATTTGTGACCAGCTGATTACGCTGATTCATCAGTTTCCTCAAATTAAGACAATTGACTTGACTGGTGGAGCACCAGAGATGAACTATGGCTTTAAGCCATTAGTTGAAGCAGCATGGGAAACCGGAAAGGAGGTGATTGTTCGGTCAAATTTGACCATTTATTTTGAACCGGGATATGAGGATATACCTGACTATTTCGCTAAGCACCAATTACGAGTAGTGGCTTCTTTGCCTTGTTATCTGGAAGATAATGTAGATAAAATGCGGGGCAAAGGGGTTTACGATGATTCGATTCGGGCGATTCAATGGCTGAATCGGTTGGGCTATGGGAGAAACCCCAAATTAATTATTGATTTGGTCTACAATCCCTCCTTGCCACTGAGTGAAAATTTTTCTCTCACTCCTAATCAGGTTAAGTTGGAAAAGGATTATAAAGTGTTCCTAAAAAAACAGTTTGATATTGAATTTAACCAGCTATTTACAATTACTAATATCCCCGTTGGTAGAACAAAGTTTCATTTACAACGCACCAAGCTATATGCTCCCTATATGGTGTTTCTAGAAAATAGTTTCAATGGCAGTACGGTGGAGCATTTGATGTGTCGCAATGAATTGTCTATTGACTATCTGGGTAATGTCTACGATTGCGATTTTAATCAGATGGAAAATGTAGCAGCAACCTCTGGCACTGGAGAAAGGTTGACAGTTAGTAAACTGATCGAAGCAGGAAGTTTAGACATCATTGAGGAAATTCGCACTGCTTCCTATTGTTATGGCTGTACAGCAGGGTCTGGTTCCAGTTGTGGTGGTGCTTTGATTTGATCTAATCAGAGTTTTTTTTGATTATAATATGAATGAATTTTCATATCAATGATAATTCAACTGCTAACAAGTGCTGAATCATGAACTCAAAACGTCCATCATCTCAAGCATTCTGTGTCCGTAAGCTGAAAGTTTTAGCGGACAACACTCGTCTCACTGTTCTGGAAATTTTGATGGAAGGACCAAAACATGTTGGAGAGCTCAAGGCTGTGTTGGGAATAGAGCAAAGCCTGCTATCCCATCATCTCAGAGTTTTGCGGGATGAGGGATTTGTGAGGGCGACGCGAGATGGTAAGGCGGTGCTTTATCAGTGTTCGCTCACCATTCGGCAAAGCAATGGTAATAGAGCAATTGATTTGGGATGTTGTTGCCTCTGTTTTGATTAACAAAGTGCTGAGTAATTGCTCAGTTTTGAGTTGTCAGTGATATCAAGTCTGGCGGATTTTAAATTATTGATAAATTCCGCAATTCTAACTGAGCAATTCTAACTGAGCACTCTCATTATTTTATAGATAAGATGACTGACTGATGATTGATGAAAAATTTAACAACTCTGGCATCAATGTCTATGGGTTTAGTAGCTTGCTTTTGGCTACAATCCTGTGCCCAATCTCCGGAAGTAGCTACCCAATTAACAGATCAGTTGCAGGGTAAGTTAGTTTTAACCGGTTCTAGTACAGTAGCCCCCCTGGCGTCGGAAATTGGCAAGCGTTTTGAATCAGAAAATCCTCGTGTACGGGTGGATGTGCAAACAGGAGGCTCGTCTCGGGGTATTGCAGATGCTCGCCAAAGAGTCGCTGATATTGGCATGGTGTCTCGTGACCTAAAGCAGAGCGAGAAAGATCTGCAAGGGTTTGCGATCGCTCGTGATGGGATTGGCATTATCGTCCATAAAACTAATCCGGTGCAATCCCTGAGTAATCAACAGATTGTGGATATCTATCAGGGCAAAATTGATAACTGGCAAGATGTGGGAGGCAAGAGGGCACCAATTACAGTAGTGAACAAAGCCGAGGGGCGTTCTACTTTAGAGTTATTTCTGAAGTACTTCCAGCTGAAAAATAGCGAGATTAAGGCAGATGTGGTGATTGGGGATAATGAGCAGGGGATTAAAACAGTAGCGGGTAATCCTAATGGGATTGGTTATGTCTCCATTGGCACAGCAGAATATAGCAGCAAACAGGATGTTCCGATTAAGTTACTGCCCGTTGCTGGAATAGCGGCAACCACAGAAAATGTTCAAAACGGCACTTTTCCGCTATCTCGTTCCCTGACGTTAGTTACCAAAACTATTCCGGTTGGGTTAGATAAAGCATTTATTGAATTTTCGCGATCGCAAAAGGTACAAGACATTGTTACAGAGCAAAACTTTGTCCCCCTCGAAGAATGAAGAATGAAGAATGCTCAATTTTTTTCGGAGTGATTCTCTCCTGATCTCGACCCTACAAGGCTGTGCTGTGGTGGCTGGTGCTATCGTGGTGCTGATTGTTGTGTTCCTAATCACGGAAGCCCTGCCAGTATTGGGAGAAGTGGGATTACTCCCCTTTTTTACCGATCCATCCTGGCATCCTGCCGAAACTCTGTACAACTTCACCCCGATGCTTTGGGGTACCCTGTTGGTCACGGCTGGGGCGATGCTAGTAGCCACACCCCTGGGAATTCTATCTGCAGTCTTTTGTCAGTATTACGCGCCTCCACCGATTGCTGGACTTTATCGACGGCTAATTGAATTGTTGGCAGGGATGCCCTCAGTTGTTTATGGCTTCTGGGGTTTGGTGAAGCTAGTTCCCCTAATTGGACGCTTCCAACCACCAGGAGCCAGTCTCCTAGCTGGAATTGCGATTCTGACCCTGATGATTTTGCCAACTATTGCTCTGACCGCAGACGCTAGCTTTGCCAAAATCCCCCCAGAATACCTACAGGGATCAGCAGCCCTGGGACTATCCCGCTGGGCAACAGTCAGAGGTGTTGTGTTTCCGGCTGCTAAGTCGGGGTTGTTTACTGGCTTGATTTTAGGAACAGGACGGGCGATTGGAGAAACTATGGCGGTGCTGATGGTGTGTGGCAATGTGGTGCAAACTCCCAAAAGCTTATTTGAGCCGATGCGAACTCTTACTGCCAATATTGCCTTGGAAATGGCTTACGCTATGGGCAATCACCGCTCAGCACTTTTTGTCAGTGGCTTGCTGCTGATGGCAATAATTTTGGTACTGGTAGCAATTGCAGAAATGATCAGCAAGGAAGGAATTTATGAGTAAGAATCCTACCAAAACCAAGCCACAACCGACAACCGACAACTTCCAACCTGCAATCGACAACTTCCAAGTTTCAACAGTGATGATTTGGGCGATCGCACTGTTCGTAACTGCTGTATTCCTCTGGATTTTGAGTGATATCGTCTGGCACGGTGTCGGGCAAATTAACTGGGAATTCCTGACTACTGCACCAAAGAATGCTGGACGGGAAGGAGGGATTGCTCCAATTCTGGTTTCCACTCTCCTAATTTTAGGTGTATGTATGACCGTTTCTGTTCCGATTGGAGTAGGGACAGCAATACTGCTAGCTGAGTTCACAGATACTAAGAGTATTTTCGGGCGTCTGGTTCGTCGTAGCTTAGATGTGCTGGCAGGAGTACCCTCGATTGTGTTTGGGCTATTTGGCAATGCCTTTTTCTGCAAAACCCTAGGGCTAGGCTTTTCAATTTTGTCTGGGGGGTTGACATTAGCCTGTATGGTTTTGCCAATCCTAATTCGATCAACAGAGGAAGGGTTTCGCGCCGTTAGTGATGATTATCGACTTTCTGCCACTGCCCTTGGTTTATCCCGCACTACCACTCTCTGGAATTTGCTGTTACCAGCCGCAGCACCGGGACTAGTGGTGGGATTAGTGTTAGGCATAGGGCGAGCGATCGCTGAAACCGCAGCACTGATCTTTACTAGTGGTTATGTGGATCGGATGCCAGAGTCTTTGCTGGATTCTGGGCGATCGCTGTCGATTCATATTTTTGATTTGTCGATGAATGTAACAGGAGGAAATGCTAATGCTTATGCCTCAGCTTTAGTGTTGCTAGTGTTGTTATTGCTGATTAATAGTACAGCAGCATGGATGACTCAATATTGGTTGCATCGGAAGGTGGAGTCTGTTTGTAAGCTATCAGCTTAACCTGATAGCTTTTGAATAAAATAAGCTGATTGCTGATTGCTGCGGTGCGACCCCGGTCGGGTTTCCCGACCATGGGAAAGCGCACCAAGACAGACGGCTTACCTAATTACTAATTAATAATTTACAATTACTAATTATCAAAAACAATGGTTAACCCTTTAGAAACAATTGAGCGATTACCGGTAAGCCAGTCTATAAACGATCCATTGATTCAGACCGAACGGCTATGTTTACATTATGGGACAAAACCGGCTTTTGCTGATGTATCGTTGCCAATTTATAAAGGTTCGATTACCGCACTAGTGGGACCGTCTGGTTGTGGCAAAACTAGTTTTTTAAGTTGCCTCAACCGCTTGACAGATTTAATTCCTAATGCTAAAGTTACCGGTAGGATTCGCATTGGTTCCGTGGATGTGCTGAGTCCTCGGATGGATGCGATCGCAAAGCGTGGTGCTATGGAGCTAATTGCACTTCGTCGTCGTGTTGGAATGATTTTCCAAAAGCCGAGTCCCTTCCCCTTCTCAATCTGGAAGAATCTGGCCTTTCCGTTGCGGGAACATGGTGTTAAAAACCGGGATAACATTGCTCAGCTCATTGAAACCGCACTCCGGGATGTGGGTTTGTGGGAAGAAGTAAAAGACCGACTGCACACCTCGGCTCTTGCTCTGTCTGGTGGTCAAAAGCAGCGCCTGTGCATTGCTCGTGCCTTGGTGTTGCAACCGGAAGTACTTCTGTTAGATGAACCCTGTAGTGCCCTGGATCCCATATCCAGCGGTGTGGTCGAAGATTTGATCGCTAGGCTCAGGGGACGCTACACCCTAGTGATTGTTACCCATAACCTAGCTCAAGCCAGACGAATTGCTGACTATACTGCCGTCTTCTGGGTAAAGGAAGCAGTAGGACGATTGATTGAATACGGCTGTGTGGAGCAGATTTTTGAATCACCTCAACAAGCCTTGACAGCTGCCTATATCAATGGAATTAGAGGATAAAGCTGTGCTCTTTCCTACTCCGAATTCCCTACTGGGGAGCATTTGATTGTTCCTAATTCATACTGGTATCAGGCAACCAGTTAAGTTCCTTTTTCAGAGAAACATGGAGCTGATTAATCTCCTCGTTTTCCAGGATTTCTAATACAGCTAGATTCAAGTTGTTCTGGACATCATAGTAGAGCTTAGGATCAATCACAAATACCCTAATTTTAATCACACGAGCATTCTGTTCAAGGCGGGAAAATACAACTAAAACTTTATCCTTGTTCAAGCCCTCGATAGAGGGAACGTTTTGTTTAATAGCCTGACAAATTCGCCTAGTTTGCTCAGCCGAAATCCCATCAATTTTCAGATTTAAATTTATGCCCCACTGAACTGTATCCCCAGTCTTATCTGACCAATTTGCAAAAATTCCAGAAATCATTTGAGAATTGGGAAGTTTTTTGATATAACCCCACTCAGTAATAAGAAGCCTTGTACTTCTCAGACCAATATTGAGTATCTTAACCCTACCACTTACTCCGTCCAATACTATCACGTCACCGGGTTTATAGAGACCATCAGCATAGATAATCACCGTACAACACCAGTCATAGATAATGTCTTTGAATAACAAACCTAAGGCGACACCGGCACCACCGAGTAGACCAATCAGTGCACCAGCAGATGCCCCCAACAAAATCTCACTGGCTTTAATGACCGCAATCATCACTGCTGCGATCTGAAAAAGCCTTGGGAAGTAGGGGACGAACAAATCGTCGAGTTCAGTTTCAGTGTTGGCCGCCAATCGAGCTAGAAGCTCTCCCAGTAGTGGCGCAGCACGGTAAAGAATATAGGTGGCAATGAACAGAACGCTCACAAACAGAATCTCGGGGATTTTCTGATTCTGTGTATCACTAAGATGGGTGGCCACAACTAGATGTACTAGCCATAGTCCAGCGATCCAAATTAGCCAGCCTAATGGTGCCCTAAGAATCCTAATGAACTCATCGTCATGGGTGGTTTCTGTACCGGTGGTCAGACCCTCGAGTCTGTGAATGATTATTGAAGTGAAAAATCCTCGCAATATATAGGTGAAGAGGAGAATGAGCACCACAATCACTATCGTGGCAACAGGAATGTTGGGGAGCTGGAAGTCGGTATCAAAGATTCTTTCTTTGATTAGGTTGATTGTATTGTTGAATGTACCCTTAAGGTTTTCCATCGTTTCGACCAAAATACAGTAACAGAGATCGACCTGTGCTTAGTTCAATGGCAAGTCGATGGCAAGTCTCTTGGTGGAATGATCTTACTATAAGTTGCGAATTGACTAAGTTGCGAATTGACCCAATAGTGCTCGCATTGCTGAATTCTCGACTCAGGGGGTGACAAGCGCTCTTTAAAATCTTACAGGGGTGTTTGTTAATGGGGTTAGGTGAAGCGGGAAGAATGTCCGTGCGGGTATGGATTGATTAAAACTATCATTGACGAAGTATGCGTGAAAATTGCTTCAATTGCTGGGAAATACAAATGACTCCGATGCGCTCATTTTACCCAACACCTAAAACCATTAACCGTGCCACCTATATAGGTTTGAGCTTTGTTGTCACCCCGTGAGCTTTTGTTCAAAGGATTACTAGGATGTATATGCCACCTCACTAACTAAATTTTCCTTTAGCTGTTTGTAGTCTTGGAGTTCTTTTCTCAGATAAACATGCAGGTGATCAATCTCTTCTTTCTGAAGGATTTCTAATATGGCTATGTTCAAGTCATTCATGGCAGCAAAATATAATTTTCTATCAATCACAAATACCCTAACTAGAATCACACGAGCATTCTCTTCAATGCTGGATAATAAAACGAACATTTTCTGCTTGTGCAATCCATTAATAGACGGAATTTTTGCTTTAATCGCCTGACAAAGTCTGGTAGTTTGCTCCGCTGAAATTCCATCTATTTTCAGAGTTAAATTTATCGCTCCCAACTCCAACGTATCGCCAGGATTATGTGACCAATAATTGACCACAACTCCACCAATCATTTTAGAATTGGGAATTTTTTTAGTACCACCCACAGTAATAATACGAACCTTTGTGCTTCTCAGACCAATACTGAGTATCTCAACAAAACCATTGATTCCGTCTAATTTTACCCAGTCACCGGGTCTATAGAGACCATCAGCATAGATTACCACTGTACAAAACCAGTCATAGATAATGTCTTTTAATAACAAACCTAAGGCGACACCTGCGCCACCGAGTAGACCGATCAATGCACCAGCAGATGCCCCCAACAAAATCTCACTGGCTTTACTGGCAGCAATCAGGATTGCTGCGATCTGAAAAAGCCTTGGAAAGTAGGGGACTAACAAATCGTCGAGTTCAGTTTCAGTTTTTGCCGCCAATCCGGCTAGAAGCTCCCCCAATAGTGGAGCACCACGGTAAATAATATACGTGACAATGAACAGAGCGCTCACAGAGAGAATCTCGGGGATTTTCTGATTCTGTTCAGAAGTAAGATGGCTTGCCACAACTAGATAGACTAGCCATAGTCCAGCCAGCCAAATTAGCCAGCCTAATGGTTGCTTAAGAATGCTAATGAACTCATCGTCTAGGGTAGTTTCTGTACGGCTAGTTATCAGCTCGAGTCTGTGAATGATTATTGAACTGAACAAGCCTCGCAATATCTGGGTAAGGAGAAGGATGAGCACCACAATAACTATCGTGGAAACAGGAATGTTGGCGAGCTGGAAGTCGGAATCAAATATCCTTTCTGTGATTAGGTTGATTGTAGTGTTGAATGTACCCTGAAGGTTTTCCATCGTTTCGACCAAAATACACTAACAGAGATCGACCGCCTAGCTAAATGGCAAGTCGATGGCAAATCGATTGGCGAAACGATTTTACTATAAGTTGCGAATTGAGCGAATCCTACTAGGTATGTAATAAACAGGATTTAGAGCAATTGCCCGTTTGCGTAGCACCCTAGGAGCGAGTTTGAAACGTTTACTATCTGGGGTGCATCTGAATATTTGTAAAAAAGAAGGAGCCCGGGCGCAGGGAATGTGGGGAGTTTGGGACCCGGGCGTGGAAATTTTATTATTTTTGCCTAATTTCAAAGGTGCGCTCTTACCATTAAGAATTAAATTCGCGTGGCGGTGCGCACCTAAAAGCGATGCAGCTTCGAAGGGAGCCAGCGCTGCATCGCTTTTTCAAAGGATTCCTAGGATTTAGATACCACCTCACTAACTAAACTTCCTTCATCTTTTTGTAGTCTTCAATTTCCTTTTCCAGCTCAATATGCAGGTGATCAATCTCCTCTTTTTCCAGGATTTCTAATACAGCTAGATTCAAGTTGTTCTGGACATCATAGTAGAGCTTAGGATCAATCACAAATACCCTAATTTTAATCACACGAGCATTCTGTTCAAGGCGGGAAAATACAACTA
>NZ_JAAHHS010000280.1 GCF_010692395.1 Moorena sp. SIO3H5 | reverse complement strand
CTCTTGATCTAGGAAGTAGGCTAAACCACCAGTCATACCAGCACCGACATTGCGTCCCACTTTCCCTAAGACTACAATTACACCACCGGTCATGTATTCACAGCAGTGATCACCAGCTGCCTCAATCACAGCATAGCCTTTAGAATTGCGCACACCAAACCGCTCACCAGCACCGCCATGGGCAAATAATGTTCCACCAGTGGCACCATACAGGCAGGTGTTACCTACAATCACATTGTTAGCTGGGTCGTAGGTGGCATCAGCCGGTGGTTTGATAATAATTTCACCACCATGCATCCCTTTGCCTACATAGTCATTCGCTTCACCAGTTAAAATCAGGGTCATACTAGGCAGGTTAAAGGCACCAAAGCTTTGACCGGCAGCCCCCTTGAAGTTGATAGTAATGTGTCCATCGAAACCACTGTTACCATACTGCTTGGCAATTACCCCAGCAATTCGAGTCCCTACAGTACGGTCAGTGTTTACAATCTCCACATCTTTAGTCACAGACCCATGGTTTTGAATAGCATTCGTCAGGTCAGCGTCAGCCAGCAGTTGATCATCTAGCACTGGTCCGTTGCTGTGTACATCGTTATGATTGAGCCAACTGCGGTCTGTGCGAGTATCAGGCAGCTGAGTCAGACAATCTAGATTCAGCATAGATGTCTTAGTTAACTCAAGATCCTCCCGGACTTTGAGTAGATCAGCCCGACCAATGATATCCTTTAGGGAACGGTAACCTAGTTTGGCAAGAAGCGATCGCACTTCCTGAGCCACAAAGTAGAAGAAGTTGACCACGTGGCCTGGAATCCCGCTAAAGCGCTGGCGCAGGCGTTCTTGCTGAGTAGCAACCCCTACAGGACATTGATTGGTATGGCAAATCCGTGCCATAATGCAACCTTCAGCAATCATCGATACCGAACCGAAACCGTACTCTTCTCCTCCCATCAAGGCGGCCATCAGTACGTCCCAACCAGTTTTTAAGCCACCATCTACCCGCAGCAAAACGCGATCGCGTAGTTGGTTTTCCATCAAGATCCGATGTACTTCAGTTACTCCCAGTTCCCAAGGCGTTCCAGCGTGCTTAATCGAACTCAGCGGAGATGCTCCAGTACCGCCATCATGACCAGAAATTTGGATTACATCTGCATTAGCTTTTGCTACCCCAGCCGCAACAGTTCCAATCCCAATTTCTGCCACCAACTTCACAGATACCTTAGCTTGAGGGTTAATCTGATGCAAATCAAAAATCAGCTGCGCTAGGTCTTCAATAGAATAGATATCATGATGGGGTGGTGGGGAAATTAGGGTTACTCCTGGCTTGGAACGCCGCAGCTTAGCAATGTAGGGACTGACCTTCTTACCCGGTAACTGACCCCCTTCCCCTGGCTTAGCACCTTGAGCAATCTTAATTTCCAACTGCTTCCCACTCATCAGGTACTCTGGTGTTACTCCAAAGCGACCAGATGCTACTTGCTTAACCGCAGAGGAAGCAACATCCCCATTACGTAACCCCTTTAAGTGAGGTAGAGTCTGAGAATGACCAGTCTGATCCACATCATTGAGAATGCTGAAGCGCACTGGGTCTTCTCCCCCTTCACCACTGTTGGATTTACCGCCAATCCGGTTCATAGCAATAGCTAGAGTTTCGTGAGCTTCTCGGGATAGAGAGCCTAGGGACATCGCTCCGGTACAGAAGCGCTTGACAATTTCCTCAACAGGTTCTACTTCCTCAATCTCAATAGTAGGTTGGTCGCTGTTGAAGTCCAACAAATCTCGTAGTGCAGTTGCTGGACGCTCTTCCAACAGTTTGCGATACACATCGTAGTGGTCGTAAGCTTCTTTGTTAGCGTCAAGGCTTGAAGGTTTAACCTGCAACTTGCTAACTTCCAACTCTTTGTGATTTTTACCGTTACCATTGTTAGAAGATTGGTCACGGACGAAAGAGGAAACCGCCTTGTGTAGGGCTTTAGACATTTCAGGGCTGTTCATGTGATACTCGCCCCGAGGACGGTAATTGATAAAGCCAAAGTTTTCCAGTTTCTTAGCAGTCAGGGGGAAAGCCCGTTTGTGAAACTCCATCACTTCCTGAGCTAAATCAGCAACACTCACACCTCCCAGCCGAGATGTAGTTCCCTTAAAGGCTAGTGCCAATAAATCCCCACCAATGCCAATTGCTTCAAAAATCTGAGCGCCATGATAAGACGATAATAGGGAAATTCCCATCTTAGATAGGATTTTTAATAAACCTGCTTCTACCGCCTTGCGATAATTTTTCTGAGCTTGGTCTATGGTTAGGCTTTCCAGTTTCCCCTGGGCCATCAATTTTTGAGTTTTAGGATTAGCCCACCAATTCCGCACCGATTCCCAAGTCAAATACGGACAAACTGCTGATGCACCATAACCGATTAAGCAAGCATAGTGATGAGTACTCCAGCATTGAGCCGTTTCCACAATAATCGATGCCTTCATCCTTAATCCTTGAGAGATCAGGTGGTGGTGAACCGCACCTACAGCCAACATTGGTGGAATATAGGTGTAGTTTTCAGAAAGCCCTCCAGCAGTTTTATCACTCAAAATCAGAATCTTGTTACCAGCCCTTACCGACTCAGCCGCTTGGTCACACAGACGATTCACAGCTACGTCTAGCCCCCCCGGACCAGTAGCAATTTCAAATAGAGTAGAGAGTTCAGCCGTCTCAAACCGTGACGCTTTGACCGCTGCCAACTCCGCCTCATTTAGGACTGGGGTTTCCAGTTTTAACAACTGGGCATACTCTGGCTTAGCTTCTAATATATTGCCTCGCTCACCCAGGTCTATACTCAACGACATCACCAAACTTTCCCGTAGAGGATCAATGGGTGGGTTAGTGACCTGGGCAAACCGTTGTTTGAAATAGTCATAGAGTAGCCGAGGCTTATTGGAGAGTACCGCCAAGGGGATATCATCTCCCATACAGAAAGTAGGTTCTTTCCCCTGGGTGCTCATCGGTTGGATGATCATCTCCACATCCTCAGCAGTGTAGCCAAAAGCGGTCTGCTGACGCAGTAACTCAGCAGCCTCTTGTTCAGGAGCCTCAGTAAAGGTTTGGAGTTCCAATTTTACACGGTACTGTTTCAGCCATTCACCATAGGGTTCTTGAGCTGCCACCCGTTTCTTGATGTCCCAGTTTTTTAGAATTTCGTTGCTTTCCAGGTCAACAGCAATCATTTGCCCTGGTCCGAGTCGGCCCTTTTCCACAATCTCGGCTTCTGGCAAGTCCACTACCCCCACTTCTGATGCCACCACCACATAGCCATCCCGGGTAATGCTATAACGAGCCGGTCGTAATCCATTTCGGTCTAGGCTGGCTCCCACTGTTTTCCCATCACTGAATACTAACAGCGCTGGACCATCCCAAGCTTCCTGAATTCCACTGTAGTATTCATAAAAATCAACAATTTCCGGATAGTTATCCAAATCCGGCTGATTTTGGTAAGCCTCCGGCACCATGATCATTAATCCGGTCATAGGACTGCGTCCAGATTGCACCAGTAATTCGAATACATTATCTAGGATGGCGGAATCACTGTTTTCTGGATTGATAATAGGCTTGATCTCATCTAAGGAGTTATGTGCTTTCAGGTTAGTGTCGGTTGCAGCTCCAAGGTTATTTGCCTTCAACCCTTTTTCCCAAACCGGATGAGCCAAGTCAGCCTCCCGGGCTATCATCCAGTTGACATTGCCCAACAGAGTGTTAATCTCACCATTATGTCCCAACAAGCGCATCGGTTGAGCAAGGGGCCACTTGGGCATAGTATTGGTGCTAAAGCGTCGGTGATAGACAGCAAAACCACTTTGGTAATCAGGATTTTTTAAATCTAAGTAAAACTCTCCAAGTATCGCTGAGCGCACCATGCCTTTGTAGACAATCGTGCGACTGGAAAAAGAGCAAAAATACCAATCCTCAGGGACTCGGATGGTACTCTGAGATTTTAGTGCCTTAGCAATGCGACAGCGAGTTTTGAACAGCAAACGCTCCAGTTCATCTCCTATCTCCCCTTCAGAGGCTACGATCAACTGTTCCATATGGGGTTGATTAGCTTTCGCTTGGATACCCAGGATCTCTGAGCGTACTGGTACCACACGCCAGCCTAAAACCTTTAAGCCTTCTTGAGCAAGGACTTCCTCAACAATGGACTTACCTTGGCTAACCAAGCTCTTATCCTGAGGCAAGAATACCATCCCAACTCCCAACTGTTCCGTAGGAGGCTGGTCAATGCCTTGTTCAGTGAACCATTTTTCCAACAGTTTCCAGGGAATAGCAGTCAATAAGCCTGCACCATCCCCTGAATCTTGGTCAGCACTACACCCCCCCCGGTGTTCTAGACAACCCAGTGCCACTAGAGCTTGTTCAATCAATTTATGAGTAGCTATACCCTGCCCAGACGCAATAAAGCCAACTCCACAGGCATCTCGTTCCTCCACCAACCAACGTTGACCTGGATACGGTATCCTTGTGTGATACTGTTGTAGATCTTCCTGGTTTTTCTGATTATCGATATTATTCATCCAATTATTATTCACGGTGTTTAGTGATGCTTTCATTACAGACTGAGGACTATTAACCTAGTAGCAGTGACCTATAGACTGCTACTAGGCTGAAAAAATCAACAATGATTTACCATCAATGGTGAGCCAGAAGTTGGTTGGGTCTAATCCCGATTCCCTCGGTTGAACAATCTATCAAGCTTTTTTCCCTTAGAAACTCCTATCCTGAGTATCCAATGAAATCTGGTCAGCTGCTGACACAAAAGCTACATCCTCCGACACAGAGCAAGGGATGTAGTTAACCTCATCAGGTTTTACCAGTAGCAACACGCTTAGTGCTTCAACAATGCCATGCAACTAACCACCTAGCTGATGACCAAAGTGACCAGGGTTCCATGACGCTGGCATAAATCCTAGAAACTTACATATATAGGTGGATAGCCATGATATAAGAAATAGGTTAAGGATAGCAATACCTAATTTCTCCATAAACCTACTGAAAATTTTACTCGGGAAGAAATTGGTGGATTTACCGTAGCAGTGATCAAGACCATTGAGCGAAACTCAAAATAGCTTTCTTAACGACTATGCACGCACTGACAGGACTTGATCTTGTCAAAGTAGCCTTCATCACAGTATTAGTTTAGACCTGGTGCATCTCCTCCCTAAAGGCCTAGGTATTAGGCTCATGGTCTTAGGTCTTAGAACAGGGGGAGTTGAGAGCTTCCGTGCTTGACCCGGAGCGCTTCATCCTTTTTTAGAACCCCCTTAGCCTAAATGCCTAGAGCCTAAATACCTATAACTTAGTTGAAGAGTATGTGAACTTAGACCTTATGTATAGTTTGTGTTGACTGATTTAGGTTATGAAAGGATAGCTTTCAGCCAAACCAGTCCTTTGAGGAAACAGGCTACTAGCAGCAACAAATGCTCAATGGAACCCTTTGATGGCGACTAGAGTAACACCAAAGACCAGAATTGATACTACAAAAGTGTGGACTCAGATCTCCAAGCTAGTCATTACTCTCTTGCTCCTAATTCTATTCCCAGCATCTGTAGCTACGGCAAATAGGCGAGTTGGAGCAATTGAACCCCTAATCTTAAATAGCTTTAAAGAGTTACTGAACCAGTTGCCCCCAGCAGCTGAAGATACCCCTGTCCTAGTTCAAGGTTTATCCCAAACGACCCAGGAGAACATCCTAGTTTTAAAAGGCAAGAAACTATTGGAAGAGCTACCCCCCATGCCTGATAACACCTTAGAGGTGGAGTTATTCTCTGTCCCACCCAAAGTGATCCGACAAGGGGTTCAAGTTTATTTAAATGGTCAACAGATCAACTTACCTTGGCAGCAATGGTTAGTGGGAAGCTCAGTGCGCACTGGCATCAGTGATGTAGGAGCGATGCAAACCTTGGGCATAGAAATGCTCAACAGTAAAGATTATACCAAGCAACCGATCCGGTGGTTTTCTAAACCCCGGAGTACATCCGTAGTCTTCCCCAGCCAAGTTAGTGGTGCTTATCGATATCTAGATATTACCGATTTTGCCAAAACAGCAGCTTGGCAGTTGCAAGTTCAGGGGGATAAGCTTTATATCTCTTCCATGCCAGCCAGGGTGAAGGCTATTCGCCAGGGACGTCAGCCTTGGGGTAATCGTATTGTTCTTGATTTAGACCGCCCAACCTTCTGGCAAGTCAATGAGCAACCCACTGAAGCTGTGATTACAGTAGCTGCATCAGCTAACCCCTCACTAGTCAAGGGTTTTAATGCTCTAGAAACTGCCAAGATCCAAAAGCCATTAGATGTAGCTCCCATTTCCGTGGGCGCTCCTATGGATAAACCAGTTATCCGCTTAGAAAGCCATCAGAACCAAACTAGGCTCCGGGTGAATTTTCCCAAAGGTAAAGGTCTGAGAGTATTCACCTTGCCTAACCCTTTTCGATTGGTGATTGATTTGCGACCTGATGCCATGGTCAAGAAAGATATTCTCTGGGCACCTGGCATCCAATGGCGTCAGCAGTTGATTAGTCTCAAAGATACTAGTTTTCCAGTGGTGTGGTTGGAGGTTGATCCCAAATCTCAGCGGTTGCGGCTCAGACCAATTGGCAGTAATGCTACGACGCAAGTGGGAGCAGCCCCACTAATTAAAGCTGCTCAGTGGTGGCAAGCATCTGCTGCGATTAATGCTGGCTTTTTCAACCGTAACAACCAATTGCCCTTAGGAGCAATTCGCCGTGATAGTCGGTGGTTATCCGGTCCAATTTTGAATCGGGGAGCGATCGCTTGGAATGATCGCGGTCACGTTAAACTAGGACGACTCAGCCTCAGCGAAACCTTAGTTACCTCACACCGAAAGCGTTTGCCAGTACTATTCCTCAACAGTGGTTATGTCAAAGCTGGCATTGCCCGCTACACTCGTGCCTTCGGACCAACCTACACTCCCTTAATTGATCATGAAATTATCGTAGTTGTCCAGAATAACTTGGTCACCGATCTCTTGCGTGGAGGACTTGCGGGTCAGCAAGCCTTTCGTATTCCCGACAATGGCTATCTAGTTACCCTTAGAGCCAACAGGACAGCTGTTAATGATCTAAGTATTGGTACCCAAGTCCGAATTGAGGGGAGTACGTTTCCCGCTGACTTCAATGGCTACCCACATATTCTCGGTGGTGGACCACTGCTAATACAAGATCGAAAAATTGTTTTAGATGGCAAATCGGAACAATTTAGTGATGCCTTTATTCAGCAGTCTGCTCCACGCAGTGCTATTGGAACCACTGCTAATGGCACATTGATTATTGCTGCTTTTCACCATAGTCATACTCGACGTGGCCCAACATTAAGGGAAACAGCTCAGTTGATGCAGAAATTGGGAGCCATTAGTGCCCTCAATCTGGATGGGGGTAGCTCAACTGGACTTTATCTAGGTGGTCAACTCCTAGATCGGTCTCCCTATACAGCAGCACCAGTTAACAACGGTCTGGGCATCTTTTTTACACCTGTTCCCTGATACTTTAAGAAGTATTAAGTATTAAGTATTAACTATGAAGGATGTATGAAGTGATCAGATTTATTAAGTTTTTTGGAAATCACGAATCCCTTAACTATAGGTTGATTCAGCTGACACTTAGGAAAAGATAACTCTAGAAGAGTGTAAAGACTTTATATAAATTAAGGTAATTCACTAATTTGGCCTTAAAAATTTAGTTATAGTTTGCTAGATTTTGCGATAGTCAATTCTATTTAATTTTGTCTAACCTAGAATTAGTAAGCAATTAGTAAACTTTCCCACAATCACTTAGCTAGACGTTTTCAGGAACAAAACCATGGTTCAGTCAAAAGAAATTTCTCAAGTTTCGGCCATTACCCTACAGTCATCCCGAGTAGCTGAAGGCGTTGCTGCTACCGAACTACGACCTTGGGGGTCTTTCACTGTCCTAGAAGAAGGACGGGGATACAAAATCAAGCGCATTGAAGTCAAGCCTGGTCATCGCTTAAGTTTACAGATGCACTACCATAGGAGCGAACACTGGATTGTTGTCAGTGGTACAGCTAAAGTTATTTGTGGCGATAACGAAGAGATCATTCATCAAAATCAATCAACCTATGTTCCTCAAGGCCATGCTCATCGACTAGAGAATCCTGGTGTTATTCCCCTAGTTTTAATTGAAGTTCAGAATGGAGAATACCTCGGAGAAGATGACATTATTCGCTTTGAAGATGACTATTCCCGCAGCAAACCAGAAGGCAAATAGATTAAGCCATTAGTTGTAAGTCTTTAGTTAGTAGTCATTAGTCATTAGTTGTAAGTATTTAGGATGCCAAAAAAAGCCTTTTGGTAGTGGCAAATTAAATGACTAATGATTAATGACTATTACTTTTTGAGGTAACATTAGCTGGTGCTAGTTGTTGTGTATAGTTAGTATCGTTAATGATTAAACTGAGTAAAGCTGCTGCGAGTGAGATTAGACGTGTACAGTCCAAGCGTCAAAAGCCAGAGGCCAAATTGCGTCTAGGTGTCAGTCAGGGTGGGTGTGCGGATTTTTATTACACTATTGACTTTGAGCAAGTGATCAATTCTGAGGATCAGGTCTATGACTGTGATGGCATCAGTGTCATAGTAGACCCGGAAAGCCTAAAAACTATCAATGGCTTAACTCTAGATTACTCAGAAGACCTGATGGGAGGAGGGTTTCGCTTCCATAACCCTAACGCTTCAGAAAGCTGCGGCTGTGGTAATTCCTTTCGTGTAGACCCATCCAAGGCTCCAGATTGACACCAGAGTGTTATTTTTGGTATAATTAGCATTGGTTTGTTTGTAGTTGATTAAGCTAAATCAACCAATGTTTATTAAGCCGTAACTCATGCCCACCATCCAGCAGCTCATTAGTAGCGAGCGCTTCAAAGCTAAGAAGAAAACTAAGTCCCCAGCGCTGAAACAATGTCCCCAGCGCCGTGGTGTTTGTACTAGGGTGTTCACAACTACACCCAAAAAACCCAACTCAGCCTTACGAAAGGTGGCAAGGGTTCGTCTGACTTCAGGATTTGAAGTAACAGCCTATATTCCTGGTATTGGTCATAACCTACAAGAACACTCCGTCGTGATGATCAGAGGCGGTCGTGTGAAGGACTTACCTGGAGTGCGATATCACATTATTCGGGGTACCCTTGATACGGCAGGAGTTAAGGATCGCCGTCAAGGTCGTTCTAAGTATGGGACAAAGCGCCCTAAGTAAACTTACGAGAATTGACCCCTCTACAGTAAGAGACTTTCAGCAATAGAGTTGCTGTAATCTCACCCATGCCGATAAATAGCGCTTGGTCGTCGTCCAAGGAAAAATCCAATTCTTGAAGCCAAGGAATACTAGAAAGCTGAACTGATTAGCTTCTCGTCCCCCTAAAGAAAAACAGGACTTAGACGATCAACCATAAGCTAACCGTATCACCAGGGTTAATCACACTAGGGTTAATCATACTAGGGTTAATCACAGGAGTGTAGTTGTTTGCCTTGGGTAATTTTTAATAGTACACTTTATTGTTGATTTTTTCTTAAGCTTACTTATGTCTCGTCGCTCAGTTGTTAAAAAGCGTCCTGTCCCCCCCGATCCACTCTACAACAGTCGCCTGATTTGTATGTTGGGGTGTAGACTAATGCGTCATGGCAAGAAATCCCTTGCCTACCGGATTATCTATGACGCAATGAAAATCATTGAAGAGAGAACTGGCGCTGATCCCATAGAAACCTTTGAAAAAGCTGTGCGTAACCTGACGCCTCTAGTGGAGGTCAAGGCTCGTCGGGTTGGTGGGGCAACCTATCAGGTTCCTATGGAAGTAAAGGCTGAGCGAGGGACTACCCTAGCCCTACGCTGGCTGATTAAATTCTCCAGAAGTCGCTCCGGTCGCAGCATGGCTAGCAAATTGGCTAATGAGCTGATGGATGCTGCTAATGAAACGGGAAATGCTATGCGCAAGCGTGAAGAAACCCATAGAATGGCAGAGGCAAATAAAGCTTTTGCCCACTATCGGTACTAATGACCCTAAAAGCCCACAACAAAAACGTTGTAGCCCTCTGACAATGTCCACAAATGCCTAAAAAACTTAAAAAAAGTATAAAATTGTAAATAGATAGCTACCTGGTGAGGAAATGGTGGCACCAGACAA
>NZ_JAAHHS010000028.1 GCF_010692395.1 Moorena sp. SIO3H5 | reverse complement strand
GACCCAGTGCCAGACCTTACCAATCCAATTATTCTGGCAGCTCCTCTGGACAAGTCAATAATCCTACCCCTAATATAAGGTCCACGATCATTAATCCGCACAATGACAGAGCGACCATTTCTGAGATTAGTCACTTTGACTCTAGTGCCAAACCGCAAGGTACGATGAGCAGCAGTCAGAGCATATTGATTGAATCTTTCGCCACTAGCAGTGCGCCTGCCATGAAAAGCTGAACCATACCAAGAAGCTATTCCCCTTACACTCCATCGCACTCGGCGACGGCGACGGCTTGCAATCGTTGGTACTTTTAGTGGTTGCCATGTCTTTGCTGAAGCACTGCTTTTTTTGAGAGGAGAAGCATAGCCGATTAGGATAGCGTTTTCTTGGAGATTAGAATCCGGAGAAGCTCTCTTCCCTTCTGACTGTGGAATCTCCAAGGCCTTTGGCCACGCTCCGCGATCAGTAGTGATTAGCTCCGTTCGCGCAGCGTCGCCTACGGCTTTAGCTGGTAACGTTAAAGTAGGGAGAATTCTAAATTGAGCTGAAAACTCCGCAAAATCAAACATCTGAACTTGCTGACTTGAGAGTTTTAAGGCCGTAGGCCAAGCTGCGCGATCAGCATCTGGAATTGTGGCAGATTTCACCTCTGTCATCAGTGGTAATTCAGGGTGATCTTTAACAGTGTAGTCAAAGCCCTTAGCTGATGAAATATCAGTTGATAACAACGTACCCAAAACTGTTGTTATCAAAGAACCGGTGATGCAACTCCAACTTTTTTGAGTCATAGTTAGGGTAGATTAAACATTATGATTCCAGGCATTTTGGTGCTAATTCATAGCAATTTAGCACTCAAAATTGCATAGGTGCGCTTTCCTTGTCTTGATGCAGTCGCTCATGGGGGAAACCCCCAAGACCGCGCTGCATCGCTAGGCGAATTAAATTCGCCACGGGTCGCACCTCTGGATTTACTCGCTTAAAGTAAACTTGTTTAATATTACACTAGCAACCAAAGACTATTATAAAGTTTATGCTAAGAAATTAAAGTTTAGTACTACTTCAAAACCCCAAGCCAGCGAATTAATTTTTTTTACTAATAGCTCAAACTTAAGCCAGTAGTGAAGTTAGATATTTTTAAAGTTTAGTTAAAGTTAAAGTTGCTGAAACAATAATTAAACTGTTGCCCATTTAAATTACCGATTTTTGAGTAAGCGTTAAAAACTTCACAACTCTCTCTTCTGGTCCTGATCGCCCCTACCTCTTTTCCGTTCAATAGATAAATTATAAGCCTCATAGCTTAGTTGCGCTTAGGCTATCCACCTCAACAATAAGCATTCAGCTAACCCTCCAGGCTGAATGCTTATTTTAAGCAGGAAGACGAATGATACTAATACTAATTCTCGTGTCTACCTGCAACAAATTTTTTCTCAGATTTGGAAATGGAGAATTGGTAATTGGGAATTGGATTACGATTAGCGATTACCCATTACCGATTAGCCATTGCGGTTTAAGTTAATATAAAACCTCTAGACGCACAGCAGCAGTGCCGGATCTTTCAACTCCGATAACTCGGGCTGCTGCTCTGGAAAGGTCAATGACGCGATTTCTGGTGTGCGGTCCACGGTCATTAATTCGCACAATGACGGAGCGACCATTTCTCATGTTAGTCACCCGCACCCTAGTCCCAAACCGCAAGGTACGATGAGCAGCAGTCAGGGCGTATTGATTAAATCGCTCACCACTGGCAGTGCGGCGGCCATGAAAACCCGGGCCATACCAAGAAGCCATACCCCTCATCTGACTTCTTACTCGCCGAGGAGTGGTACTCCTAGCTACTTTCTGTACTGTTCGTGGTTTTGGTGCTGGCGGTAAGTCTGCAATTTCTTTGAGAGGGGGAGCGTAACCGATCAGCCTTCGCAATCGATTAGTAGCTTGTAGAGCATCTTCAGCCAGGTCTTTGGTGGTATCTGGCAGAATTGTATTCTCATCAACTTCGACTAATTCTTCGCCATTTACTTGGATGCTGTAGCTTTTGTAGGAACCATTCCAACGGACAGTGATTGACTCAGCATTGACATTTTTGCCATGAAGTTCATTGATCCGAGCAGCAACCACTTGAGCCCGCCGGATTGAGTCATTTTCTGACCCATTAGCATCCGATATCGTAGCGTTGCCTGGGGCAACAGAAGACGGAGTTGCTATCTTTTCAACCTCAGTAGCAACTATGTCTTTGGTAGGGTCAGCATTGATTTCCTGTGAACCTAGGAAAGTCAGAACAGGAATACTACGGACATACAGTGTAGCTGCCTGACGTCCTGCAAGTTCATAAGCATAAATATTGGTAATGATTTCTGAGGTATTAGCAGTTCTCAGTTGCTCTGGAAACTCAGCCACTTGAAACTCTGGTGTTGGCTGAGCTGGTAGTTTTTCTATTGCTGCAGTTGCGCTAGATGGCAATTCTTCTGCCAGTTGAGCATCAGAATTTCCTGTCACAGTCTGAGTAACTGTCTCAGCAGATGATACAGGAGTTGATATTGTTGCACCGAGAACTGTTGTTAGCACAGAAACGGTGATGCCACCCCAAATTTTTTGATTCATAGGTCTGTAGTCTAAGATAATTGGCAGTTTTAGGCATTATGGTGCTGCAACAAACGCAGTAACATAACTTAAACTTGCCCATTAACTCCTCACAAATGGTTATTTCCTCACAAATGGTTATTAGTGATTTAACTAAAAACCTGACATAGAATACCATGAAGTTTCTGATGGTGGAATCCCCATTTTATGAAGCTGTTACCAAAAAATTGTCAAAATTGACTGTTGTAAATTGACCACAAACTAAGTTATATTAATGGTTAGAGCTTTTGTGAAATTTTTGTGAAGTAACACTAATAATAGTTAATTCTTATCCATCCCATCAAGATCTGTGAAATAACTAATGAATCAGCTTCAACAAACTTCCTCGATAAAGTAAACTTGAATACAGACTAGGTGCAAGCAATTCTGGTAAATAAGGGCGCTTACCACAGCGTTTACGACGGCCCTTACCACGACCTTCCTCAACACACTACTGATCTCACCACTTTTGCCCCCTAGGTCTTGATCGACGCTAGGCTGTAAAATACATCCTGCATTTCTAGCTCAAAAGCATGTGTGTGTTCCCATGGATTATCGAGACGCTGGTGTTGATATTGAAGCAGGTCGAGGATTTGTTAAGCAAATCCGTAGCCTGGTAAAAAGTACCCACCGTTCGGAAGTATTAGGTGGACTGGGTGGCTTTAGTGGTTGCTTTCAGCTCCCAGTGGGATATACTGAGCCAGTGTTGGTATCTGGAACTGATGGAGTTGGTACTAAACTCAAATTGGCTCAAGACCTCAACCGCCATGACACCGTTGGCATTGATTTGGTAGCCATGTGCGTCAACGATGTCTTGACTGTTGGTGCGGAGCCCCTGTTTTTCTTGGATTATTTAGCAACTGGCAAGCTCAATCAACAACAACTGACTCAGGTTGTTGCCGGTATTGCCCAAGGTTGTCGTCTGGCTGGGTGTGCTTTACTAGGAGGGGAAACTGCAGAAATGCCTGGTTTCTACGAACTCGCCGAGTATGACCTAGCAGGATTTTGTGTAGGAATTGTGGAAAAGAGCCACATGTTGGACGGTTCCCAAGTCCAAATTGGAGATGTGGCAATTGGTTTGGCCAGTCAGGGCGTCCACAGCAATGGTTTTAGTCTGATCCGGAAAATTGTTCAGGATTCCCCAGACAACGCTCTTTCCTGGGATATAACTCCGGAATTGTTAGCTGGTAAAAGCTTAGGGGAGGAATTGTTGACACCAACACAGATTTACGTGAAACCTGTGCTTGATGCTCGTAGGGCTGGTATCGAGATTCACGGTATGGCTCACATTACCGGCGGCGGTATCCCAGAAAACCTCCCTCGTTGCCTGGGTGCTGGACAATCCATCCAGATTTATCCCAACAGCTGGGTGATTCCACCAATTTTTCAGTGGCTAGCCCACACAGGTCAGGTTAGTCCTCAGGCAATGTTTGATACCTATAATATGGGGATTGGTTTTGTGCTGATTGTTCCTCAACAGCAGGTTGAGGAAACCCTAACATCGTTTAATTCACAGCAGGTAAATGCATGTAAAATTGGTGAAGTAATCCCAGGGGATGGTGGTGTTGTTGGTCTACTTATCTCGTGATCGGGATCAGGCTTATGGGTGAGGAGTATCTCAATCAGAAGGTCAGAAGGGAGGCTCAGTTATTGAGGGTTCTGCCTTGAGTATTGCTATTCCCAAATCTGTAGTGGACAGCGATCGCGCTTCAAACAATGCCATCATGTCACGAGGCTTGGGATTACCCCGAGATGCTCCTGCTAGACCTCTGGCAATAACTAAACCACAATATCCCTGATTTTCACAACCCTCCTCCCACTGCTCGCGGGCAGCGGCATGGTTGGTATCGGTTTCAGAAAACTCTCCTAATAAATAAAGACTGCTGTTTTCTGTTTGGATAATGCCAAGGTCGTAGCGTGTGCCTTCAAAGGGGTCTTCCCCTGAATTAAAGCAAATCCCTTTGAGTCCACCAGCGGTCTCGATCTGCTCTATCAACACTTGTGCCTTTGGTCGGGTGGTTTGAATCAAAATAACTGGCATCCCTTCCCCGATTGCTTTGATATTCTGAGACTGATAGGATTTGACACCAGAGCGAATAGATTCTATTGCTTCCCAAGACATCATGCCCAGCTTGAGGAAAGCATCCTTTGGCACAAGGTCATCCCGTAAGGGTATGGTCATCGACTCTGAATCGAAATCATCTTCCTCGGACTCAATTGCCATCTCTAACAACTCATCCGCCAGGTCAGGATGGGTGTTAATTTTAACGTTAACAGTAGATTTTGATTCTAGGGGTACTCGGATGCGGTAGCGCTTACCAATCTTCGGTAAGTTTTCGTCATCTAATTCCTCATGGTAATCGTGAACAAATCGCTGAATCGCTTCTAGGGCAACATAAATTGCGATCGCTTCTTCTTCATAAAGATAAGGTCGCATTCCTTCCAAGGGATGGACTGTGCCAAACCCAGGTACAATCTCTGATACTGGCAAATCAGCTAAATCAATATCATCCTCTTCATCTTCATCTTCGGTATCATCGCCAAACCGCCCGAAGGTTAAAAACAAGCAATCTTGCCCTAAGAAAGCTTGTTCCATCTTTTCCCAGGAGTCATCTGCCAGCACTGATGATCGGAAGCGTTTCAGGGAATCCCAGGAGCGATATAGTAGTACGCCGTACTCCATACCCAGCATACCCATTACTGAGACGTATAGGGTTTCAATATCCCAGCGATTTAATTCAATCGAGATAATCTGATGATCAGCCACTACTTCCCAAGCAGCTTCATGCCAAATTTCATAGGCTTTTTCTATAAGTAGGTCGGCATACTTAGGTGGTAGCTGGGGTTGTCGAGTAGCCGCCATTTCCTCAAATCCCCGAAACAGTTCGTCAATCAAGGGTAAATTGGGTACATAATCAATGCCAATGTCTAACCCTTGAAGGACACCTCGCAAAAAAAACTGAATTTCTCGGTTACGAACAACAATCTTTGAGGGTCGTGCTGGTCTGGCGGGGCTTTGGGGATGTTCCATGGCTTGCATAAGGGCACGAACAATCGCTTCTGGTCCCATGGTTGGTGATACTAAATCCATTGCCCTGACGATGCCTTCCGAGCCATCCACCCAAAGAATGCAATCATTATGACCCTCACCATCCGGCTGTTGATGATTGTTACCAATAACTGACAGGGGACGGCGGTCTCCCTCCCACACGCTGGAAGTCTGTTGTAATTTATTGAGCCGACGACGAGTATTGCGATTCAAAGCAGACATAGAATAGTTTGGGTTGATTGCCTAAGTACCGACCGTGAATAGCCAGTTGCTGGTGGATACTCCTATCTTACCGGGGCAAAGGTTGCACAAGCCCCCCTGATCCAAAGTTGCGTTTCACCGATTACATCCACATGGATATCGGACACCACCACACACCACCAGAAACTACCAGATCGAGAGTCATGGTGGTAGGTTATGAATACAACTTTGGAGCAACACGTTCAGGAAACCCCGATGGTTAGTTGATTCCAGCTAATCGTGTTTATCTTAACCAACAGGCAGCAATCACCTTTTTTGACACTTCTGCCTAACCCCCTTCACGCGCTGCATGGCTGTTTAATTCTTAATTTAGACTGATGAGGGTAAATTGACACAGCGAGCTTAGGAAAATTTTCCACCAATATTCTCGATTGAGAGGAACAATCGGTCTAAGGCAACTCCACAGAGGTCGGTTTAGCAATGTGCGGCAACCCCCACCCTAACTTTTCTCGCAAAACTCTGAAAAACTCTGGTGGTTGCAAACGGATAAATCGAGCGGAGTAAGGCGATCGCTTAACTTTTATTTTATCTTCTGGTATTACGTAGCAACCACCATTGCCATCAACTACCATCACCATCGAATTGGGAGTAGCGGGAAAAATAGTTAATTGCTCTGTGTCAGCAAAGACTAATGCCCGAGATGCCAAAGAATGGGGACAGATGGGCAACAGTTGCAACACCGGCACCTCAGGAGTTAATACTGGTCCTCCAGCACTTAGAGAATAGGCAGTAGAGCCAGTGGGTGTTGAGACAATAATACCATCAGCTGCAATATCCACTGGTGCGTGATGTCCTATTTGTACCTCAAAATGGCACATACTCGTCAACGGTTCCCGGTGCAATACCATTTCATTTAAACAAAGTGCCTCCCACCAAATCCTCTCATCTCGCAGGATCTGCACAGAAAGCATCGACCGTTCTTCTATAACATACTCTTGTGCCATGACCTGTTCCAAGACAGAAGGCAACTGATTGACATAGGTCTCTGTCAAGAAACCCATGTGACCTGTATTCACGGTTAGCACAGGAATCCCTTGGGGAGCCACTTGGCGAAAAGCCGCTAGTACTGTACCATCTCCCCCCAATACAATGGCGAAAGCCATCTGGTCATCAAAACCAGGGGGGGCTAGTTTGTCCATCGGTGTATGACACACTGGTGATTCAGGACTCGAATAACCCAGAATTCCCCCAACCCCTGTCGCCATACACACTTCCCAACCCGCAGTCCTCAATTGGTTGTGCAACTCTTCAGCAACGCTACAAGCCATTGGTTTAAGGTCGTTGTAGATAATGCCTGCTTTTGGTATACTCACCAGTCCCCGTCTTGAACTACTTGGATTAAATTATCACCGAAGATCATGGACGATTGTGATTTAATCAGGTACTGTCTTGATCCAGTTGCGCTATGGGGACCGGCTGTGTGCTCAAGCTAGCATCCGCACCTTGGAAGCCCGGTAGAGAAGCACTTTTGCTGCACTGGCTCCCCAAAACCTCGCGCTTATCGATTTTCCAGGAAATATCTAGGATTTAGATTTAAAAGGAGTCCTCTTCTTAGACTTCTTCTTAGCCTTCTCGTAATCGATTTCTTTGAGCTTATTCATAATCCGGTTAAAGTATTCTTGCAGATATTCTTCCAAAGTTGTGGTTTCCTTAGGGTCTAGGCCAAATACCTCGTATACCTTCTCCATCGGTGCATCCAGAGGTTTCCCGCTCACTAGCACCTCAGTAAAGGCAAGCCGGTCTGCCACATTCCAGCCCCACTGAAAAAATCTCACGAATCGCCGCATACCCCGCAAAAAATTTATTGGGAGTCGGGCTATTTTAGCATCTTTACCGGACAACCGCTCACACAGGTTAATGATTTCGTAGGTACTAAAGGCTCTGGTTCCCACAACCGGGAATGTCTGATTTACTGTTTCTGGAACTTCAAGAGCACGAATGCCAAACTTAGCAATATCCTGGGTGTTCATATAGGCGATGGGAGAGGTTTCTCCTGTAATCCAAACCGCCTGTCCATCCAAAATCGGGATGGCATACTGACCAATTAAGCCTTGCATAAAACCACTTGGTTTCAAGATTGTGTATGGCAATCCTGATTCTGCCAGAAATAGTTCTGTACAGTGTTTTATTTCCATCAGTGGGACATGAGGAAAATTCTCACTTCCCAGAATTGAGAAAAAGACATATCTTTCTATACCAGCAGCTACAGAAGCTTGAATTAGGGCAACTTTCCCTTCCCAGTCTACCTGTCTGATGGTCAGAGAATCTGTTGGTCTCGATGTTGCCGCATCAATGACAGCTGTGATCCCTTCCAGGGCTTTTGGTAGGGTTTCTGGAACACAGAGGTCTCCTTGTACTAGTTCGGCTCCCCATTCTTTTAGGAAAGAGGCTTTGCGTGGACTGCGTACAAGACAGCGTACCTGATGATCCTCGTCCAGTGCACGACGAACCACCTGTCTTCCTAAGGTGCCAGTTGCACCGACGACCAACAAGTTCATTATAGTAATTTTAGTAAGGAATCTTAAAGTTTCTATAAGATTCTATCAGAAATTTCGTCGATCTCTCATTTTTCTGGTATTCGATAGACTTTGCCCACGGTTAGGGGTGTGGGAGAATGGGTTGAGGCGGGCGACAGCATCAGTCATGGATTTGGAAGAAAACTGTGAAAGAATTCTTTACCAAACCCCACAGCCGTTACCCCATAACCCATTCACTAGAAACTATTCTGACACTCCCTGGATTTTGAGTAATAAGAAGCCTAAGCCCAAACCCACAAGAATCAAGGTGAAGGACAAAAACGCTGCATTGAAAATTTCTGTACCCATTAGTTTTATGATCTCCTATGTACTTTTGTTACAAGGTATCATGACTAGGGTGCCAGAATATAGCAATCCTATGGAAATCCTGAGCAAGACTATTTCAGCAAAGGGGTTAGGAGCCGGGAGTGTTCAGGAATGATGTCAGACTTGTCAACAAACCATCAGAACATGTCTTTGACAGGAAAACTTAACTCACCACCAAGGCGTCCTCGGTTAGCAGTGACCTTGGGAGATCCAGCAGGCATTGGACCAGAAGTTGTCCTCAAGGCATTGGCAGATTCCCAAGTCACTAGCAATTGTGAGATAACGGTGATTGGCAGTCGGTACCTCTTAAATGGGGCTTACACCCAGCTACGTCAGCAGGGGGTTGAAGATGTAGCTACTTTAGCTTCCCCAGAGACATTATCAATAATTGACATTGAGTTGGATTATGGACAACAGCCTCAAATAACCCCAGGTGTTGGTAATGCTGCTAGTGGTGCTCTTAGTTTTCTGTATCTCGAAAATGCGATCGCACTCACCCAACGTGGTGAGTTTGATGCTATTGTGACCGCACCCATTGCCAAGTCTCTCTGGAAAGCAGCAGGGCATAATTATCCTGGTCAAACTGAAGTGCTAGCCCAGTACTCTGGTGTCAAACAATTTGGGATGCTATTCGTAGCGCGATCGCCCCATAGTGGTTGGGTGCTACGTACACTTTTAGCTACCACACATATTCCTTTAAGTCAAGTACCAAACACCTTAACGCCATCATTGATGGGGAGTAAACTAGACTTACTAATCGCCTGCTTGGCTAGTGATTTTGGTATCAAGAAACCTCGAATCGCGATTTCTGGGTTAAATCCTCATAGTGGTGAGCAGGGTCAGCTAGGTTGTGAAGAACAAGATTGGCTGATTCCCTGGCTAGAGAAAGAGCGCCAGCAACGCCCGACTATCCAATTAGATGGACCAATACCTCCTGACACGCTTTGGGTAAAACCTGGTCAGGCTTGGTACGGCAACCACCACCAACACGCTCATCATGCTCATGATGCTTATTTGGCACTCTATCATGACCAGGGCTTAATTCCTGTCAAACTTATGGCATTTGACCGAGCGATCAATACTACCATCGGTTTACCCTTTGTGCGCACTTCTCCTGATCATGGCACAGCATTTGATATTGCCGGTCTTGGCATTGCTAACGCTACTAGCATGAAGGCTGCAATTAGGCTGGCTACTGAACTGGTCAACCAGAGGTTGAGTAACCGTTTAGCTATCAGTGCTTAGAAAAAACCTGTACTCAACCTTTACTCTCTAAGTGGAACCGCCAACTGGACTTTTTGAGTATTGCGAGTAGTTGAGGATTGAGGAAACACATTAAGTTCTTCCTGCTGGATGACATCCCCAAAAACTATGTCTACATCGTCCCTTGAACCAACCTTGAACTTAGGCTGTAAATTGTTACCTAAGCCTTCCGTTTCCTCCAGCTCTAGTGATGTTGGGAAAAAGGTGCCATAATCATCTGAGACCGTGCGACCATTAACTTGGCGGAGGGTGTCACCAGACAAGGTTACTGAATCGCTTGGCTCACTAGACTGCGCTCCTGACTGAGCATAGGCAAGAGGTACCAATCCCACAACTATCCAGCCGATTCCTACTATAACTAGTGTTTTACGGATCATCAGCTTTCTCCTGGTTTTTTTATTTACCTTATTTTATTTATTTATTTTTATTTTAGTAGTCATGAGATTAATCTGGCATCCGAATAGATCCTTATAAAAAAAAATAACGGGTAGTAATTTTAACTCTAGTTATTAACTAGACTTGGCACAAGCATAACTGAATCTTTTAACTGGCGCTATCAGTCAAGGGGCTACTTGAAAAGCTACCCTTGCCAGCTATAAGCTCGACTAGCCTGTTTAGGCTGACTGTTAAAAGCTCACCGTCAACAATATCACTTACTTTATGACCATCATTCGTGTACGAAAGTCCTGGGAACTGCCAGAGCAACAAGTCACCTCAGAAACGGCTTATTCTAACCGACGTCGCTTTCTCAAAAATTTAGTTGGTGCCAGCCTAGGCACTGGAATGCTCTCAATTCTTGGTTGTCAAGCTTCCTCTTCTGCCTCAGACAAAGCTTTTGTGGAAACCCTAAATCAACCCAAGTTCAAATCCTTAGCAACCAATCCAGCTTTTGCCAGTGTTGACAGACCCATCACTGATCAGGATCTCGCTGGACAGTACAACAATTTTTATGAATTTGGCGGCAGTAAATCGATCTGGCAAGCAGCCCAAAATTTACCAACCAAAGACTGGAAGCTAGAGGTGACCGGATTAGTCAAAAATCCCCAAACCTATGACCTAGATGATCTCCAAACTAAATTTCCCATCGAAGAGCGGATCTATCGCTTCCGCTGTGTAGAGGCGTGGTCAATGGTGCTACCGTGGATCGGATTTCCCATGAAAGCGCTGATGAAAGCAGTAGAACCTACTTCAGAGGCTAAATTTGTGCGATTTACCTCCTATTATGACCGCAAAATTACTACTGGTCCAGGTATACACCTTGGTTCCTTACCTTGGCCTTATACGGAAAGTCTAAGTGTTGAGGAAATGGCTAACGAACTAGCATTTTTTGCTATTGGCATTTACGGTCATCTATTACCCAAACAGCATGGTGCTCCTATTCGCATGGTAGTGCCCTGGAAATATGGTTTTAAAGGAGCAAAATCTATAGTTAAAGTCGAGTTTTTAGCTAACCAGCCAGCTACTTACTGGAATACTATTAATTCCTATGAATATGACTTTGAGGCAAATGTTAACCCCAATAAGCCTCACCCCAGATGGTCACAAGCTACAGAAAAATTCATCAGTAGCGGTCCAAACTTATCCTGGGACAGACGACCCACCCTACTTTACAACGGTTATGGGGAATATGTAGGTGGGCTGTATAGTTGAAGGCTATATATCAGATGGCCTTTACCCATAAACATTCATCCATCAGCCTATGCACGTAGGGCATAGGCTTACCTTTACCCTTTCGTTACCTGAATAACCTGTAAACTACCACCTGCGTACAAGGAGCGATCGCATACCTTAAACCCCACTTCCTCAAGCACCTTGACCAAGTCAGTCTCTAGTAATTGCCAAGCTGTCTGGGTCTCAAACAACCACATAAATACCGCTAACCCTGGCCAAAACAAAACATTAGTTGGCTTGTGCAAATCCACCAGGGTAAACACTCCTCCTGGTTTAAGCACCCGGTGAACCTCCTGAATAATCTGCTGCAACACCTCAGGGGTCATTTCATGGAGTGCTGCGCTGGTGTGAACTAGATCAAATTGAGCATCTGGAAATGGCATCTGTTCAGCCAAGCCCTCTACATACTTGGCTTGGGGAACATTCCGTTGTGCTCGCTCTAGGGATAGTGGCGAAATATCTAAGCCTGTGACATCCTCAGACAATTCCACCAAGAACTGGGTGGCCTGACCACTGCCGCAACAGAGATCTAGCACTTTGGTTCCTGAATGAATTGTTAAGCCCTGTAACGGTAGCTGGCGGAATCGTCTCTCTCCACCTACGCTCAAAGCCGCGATCCGGGAAATACTATCGTACAGCCATTGGTACTGATAACTCCAAGCTCTAAGAACTGTTGCCACTACTCACTCCTTCGTAAAGATCTGTGTTTCTTGTTGCAAATTTAAGTTAAAAAATATATTGTTAAAATCAGTAACAAATATAAAAGTTATGGGAAGCTGTGTTAACTATGGGTCGTGTTGGGGTATTATTGCTTAATCTAGGTGGGCCAGATCAGTTAAAGGATGTTCGTCCCTTTCTATTCAACCTGTTTTCTGACCCGGAAATTATTCGCCTGCCTTTTCCGTGGCTGCAAAAACCCCTGGCTTGGCTAATCTCCACTAAGCGTGCTAAGATCTCCCAGGAGAACTACAAGCAAATTGGTGGTGGTTCCCCTCTACGGAAGATTACAGACGCCCAGGCCGAAGCCCTCCAGGAACATTTGCAAACAAAAGGGCAAGAGGTCAGTGTATATGTAGGAATGCGTTACTGGCATCCTTTCACAGAAGAAGCGATCGCAACTATCAAAGCCGATGGGATCGAACGCTTAGTCATTTTACCGCTTTATCCCCAATTTTCGATCAGCACCAGTGGTTCTAGCTTCCGTCTGCTAGAAAATCTGTGGACAGAAGACCCAGACCTGAGCAAGATTGAACACACAGTCATTACCTCCTGGTACCAGCAGCCACAATACCTCCAAGCCATGGCTGACTTAATTGCTCAGGAACTCGATAAGTTTTCTAATCCTGATCAAGTTCATATCTTCTTCAGTGCTCACGGTGTACCCATCAGCTATGTCACAGAAGCTGGAGACCCCTACCAGCGAGAAATTGAGGATTGCACTTCCTTAATTATGAAAACCCTCAACCGCCCCAATCCCCATACTCTGGCCTATCAAAGTCGGGTTGGTCCGGTAGAATGGCTCCAACCCTACACTGAAGATGCGTTGCAAGAACTCGGAGCTAAGAATACTCAAGATTTGCTGGTAGTCCCGATTAGTTTTGTATCGGAACATATCGAAACCCTCCAGGAAATCGACATTGAGTATCGAGAAATAGCAGAAGAATCAGGGATTAAGCACTTTGAGCGGGTACCAGCCCTCAATACCCATCCCCTATTTATTGAGTCTTTGACAAATTTGGTAGTTGACGCTCTCGAATCACCCAGCCGTCAACTCTCTGAGGTCATTCGTCCCCCAGAGACAGTCAAAATCTACCCTCCCGAGCGCTGGGAGTGGGGCATGACTACAGCAGCAGAAGTTTGGAATGGTCGTCTGGCTATGATTGGGTTTATTGCTTTACTGTTGGAGTTGATTAGTGGTAGTGGACCGCTACATTTTGCTGGGTTGTTGTAAATTTTTTCAGGTTACAAGGGCAACCGGCAAGTCCAGATTTAATTGAGGGGGAGGCAAGTAATCGTCCCCCTCGACTGCTCCCAATAGGAGTTGGTCTGATGACTTGCTCCTTGGCTTTTAAACTTAAAGTTGCCCTCTAATCTTACTAAATATCCAATCGGGAATAGCATGTTCCGTGTCATATACTCGGTCATACTTTTGTTCAAGTTTTTGCCAATCAATTGAACTGTCTACTAAAACTTCATGTTTGAATATCTCTAGGGCTTTGCCAGACAAACCTTTTTCTAAACACTGTTTCATTGCTAATCGACTTTCATCTATTTCACCAATACATTCAAAGGGTGTATGTTCAGCTAGTCCGATCATTTCTCTGAAAATAGGTAGTAAGTCATCATCATCAAACAAATTGGAGCCAAACACTGCATCTACAGATGCTGGCTCGAAGACAGCCATCAAACCTAGCCATACATAAGCACACTTGGGACATTTCTTGCACCAAGGTTTTTGAATATTGCAGGAGTGGATTTTAGGCAGCACCTCGGGATATTTGGCTAGATGTTTGAAGATGCGGAAGTCATAGATGGGCTGCAAAATACTGAAATACGAGAAATTAGATAAGAGATTTGCTTGAATGAATTCATTCAACTCTTTTTCGGCTTCGTAGCCTTTTCCCCATTGATGGTTGACTTCTTTACCTAGTTTTTCCCAGAATAAATTACCAGTATTGGCACTTTTTTCATGGGCTAATGCCAAGTAATTGTATCCCTCATTCAGCATTAGAGGTAAGGATTCAAAGATAGAGACAGGAGTTTCTGGAACGGTAATTCCTGAATTATCTGGGAAATATAGCTGAAGAAAGGGATAGTCAATAAAGTCATCGTAGATAGAAATTTTATGCTTTTTAAGGGGGGTGACGTATTCTAGGACTCCCGAAATTAAATTGTGTTGGATATCGGCTTTGCCATAAACACTGTGGGAGTATTGCATTGAGGCAAATGGAACATCTGCTTCTTGTAGCATTTTCATAGCTACAATACTATCTTTACCACCACCACAGCCTGCAAGTACGGTAGAGTTATCGCCAAATATAGAGGTGGGTTTGCTATTGCTTAAGCTACCTTGTGAATAGATAAGTTCAGGACCAGGGTAGTCGGTTATATTGTTTTCATACCAATGTTGACCAAAGACTCCTTGATAGATCTTGGCAAATAGCTCTAACACTGGCTGACTTAAATTTTCAGCGACAAGGTTAATATCATAGTATTTGGGAAATAGTGAACTCAGTTTCATGCCCTCGAATAAGGCAATATAAGCAGCGATTTGATTAATTACTGCTTGAGAATATTTGCTGGCCAGTAAACTGAAGGATACATCATGGTAAAACACTTTAGTTGAAAAGTTGAAGTTATCTGCACCATAGATAATGTCCAAATGATGCTCGTGAATGGTGAATTGATTAATTTTAATGGTTTCAATTTTCATATTTTTAACTTTAGAAAGCATTTTTTTTGCAAAATATAATATTGAATTATTTTTTTATATATTTTTTTGATTAAAGTTAAATTGATTAGTTTTGGGCTTAAAATACTCTACTTTTTTTTAAACAAATCAAGAAAGGACATCAACCGAAATATTAATAATACATTTTTTAAATAAACTTCTAGCAAATACCGATTATAACCATCAATCAATTTGTTATAATAAAAAACAATTACATTATATATATCAATTTTTATTTATATAATAAATCTGGAAAAACTCCTGTTCCACAACCTATATCTAAAAGTTTGATCGTACCATCTCCAAATGAATCGATTATTTGTAAAAAACGATGATTATTAACAAGCTCTTCGTAATCTATCAAAGTAACTTTAAACCAAAAGTCTAGATCTAGATTACTTTTTTGATAGTAGTTTTAAAAAGGCTTGAGATTGTTACTGTTTTGTTTAATGGCTGTTTCAGATGTAGGATATATTTTATTTTGGCTACTAACTAACTTAAGGCTGTACGGTGGAGCGGCACACTGTCCCGTTAAAATTTTACCACTTTAAGCGGATACCCTTTCTTTTTCAATAAAAAATAAAATTATGGAGTGTGGAATCATTATTTCTCCCCCCTCTATTTTTTGCGCACAAGTGCCAAAGTAGTCTAAGAGCAGTCGCAATTGTAAGGGGGAAAAGTATGCTGTGTTGGCACCAACTATAAAATCCAGCAACTGTTTACCAACTTGAGACTCTTTGATAAAACACTCTTTAATGTTTACTGGAAACTCCATCGTTTCTTTACGAAATAAAATATTGCTTTCAATGAGTAATTTTTCTATATCCTCGGCAAACCATTTAGGTTTTATGTAAAGTCGCTGATTGATGTAGTAATAAGGTTTATTTAGTAACTTTTTTTTGGGGTTTATTCCTACAATAATCATCCCTCCTTCCCTAAGAAGTTGATTACTTTTGCAAATTGACGGTTCAATTTCTGAAAAATAGTAGAGAGAATTAATGAATAAGATAATGTCAAAATTTTGGGTATATTCAAATGTATCGAAACCAACTGGATAAATATTGAAACTAAATTTTGATGATTTTTCGGCACTTACTTCACGACACCATTCTTTGAGTTTCAGGCATTCTTTTTTATTGGGGTCAACACCAACAAAATGGATAGTTTTGTTTAGAGAAAGAAGCTTTTTTAAAAAAGGCTTCTCAAAAATTCCGATCCCACAACCGATGCTAAGGATAGTGTAATGCTGTTGTGAAGACATCTTCTCGTCTATAGCATGAAGTGTCGCGTCAAGCATCATCTCTGTTTCCTTATTCCGACTACGATACGTAATTTGCCCTTCCCTATATTCTTGGTCGTCGAGTTTGACGAGCTTTAATGTTGGATCTGAGCATAAGTATGCGATCGCAGATTCTTGCAGGCTCTCCAGGGTGCCTACTGAATCATAAAATCCATCGGTAAAACTATCATTTGTTAATGTCATCTATTTTTATTTTTTGTGATTAATCTATCTAATTTTAAGTGCATCAAGACAAGTCTTCCCTATCCTGCGGTTATGTATTACGGGGGTTTCACCCACTCGCGCTTTGGATCAAGACGCCGTTTTTCTGTTAGACCACTCAACTCCTCAAAATTAGTGATGAATTCATTATCTCATATTTGGTGCTCAAGTTAACTTTGCTTTGTATCACACTATTACTTATTTGTAAATCTAATTTAGATTAATTTAGATAGATGCGTTTGCCCTGCCCTCAGAATCGACAAACTATAGCTAAATTCTTGGATTCGCTGTCCAAAGTAATAGCTATTCAAAACTGGTAAAAATTATGGTAATCTTAACCGGTGTTAATCATATCATGTATTAAGCAGTATAAATGTACTGTTTTTGGAAAATTGTTTTTGGAAAACTAAATTTAAAATAGTATTATGTCAACAACTTTTCAAGAGACCACAGAGAATCTGAGATTCAGTGAGGATCGCCTAGGAATTAACTATCTCGGTAGTGCCAAATTGCCTACTTTAACAGATGAAGGCAAAGATATCATTCGAGGATTAACCCAAAGGCCAAAATGTTTGCCACCTCGTTACTTTTACGATCAAAAAGGCTCACAATTATTTGAGCAAATCTGCGAGTTACCGGAATATTATCTCACCCGCACAGAAGCAGAAATTTTACAACAGTATGCTGTAGAAGTAGCCCAATTAACAGGAGCTTGCGAATTAGTGGAACTGGGTAGTGGCAGCTCTACCAAGACTCGCTTGTTGTTGGATGCCTATGAAAATCAGGGATATCCGTTGCGCTATGTTCCTATTGATGTGAGTGGGGAGATTCTTGAAGAGAGTGCCAAGCAGCTGTTGTTGGATTATCCTAAGTTAAAGGTTCAGGGTCAGGTGGGAACCTATGAACAGGCTCTTAGCCAATTAACTCCAACACCATTACCGAGACGGATGGTTTTCTTTTTGGGTAGTAGCTTGGGAAATTTTGCTCCTGAACAGTGCGATCGCTTTTTTGATAAAATGACAGCTTTACTAGCACCAGGAGATTACTTTTTGCTGGGCATTGACTTACAAAAACCGAAGGAGATTCTGGAAGCTGCCTATAACGATACTCAGGGGGTGACTGCAGCATTTAACCTGAATATGCTGGCACATCTGAACTGGCGTTTCCAAGGAAATTTTGACCTCGATCGCTTTACCCATCAGGCCATTTATAATCAATCGGAAAGTCAGATTGAGATGTATTTACATTGCCACGAAACCCATGTTGTGCGCTTAGCCAGCCTGGATTTAACGGTTGAGTTCCAAGCACGAGAAAGCATGCTTACAGAAATTTCTCGCAAATTCAATTTGGAGCAGATGGAGCACTATCTAAACGATCGGGGACTAAAAACAGTTCAGGCTTGGACTGATACCAAGCAATGGTTTGGTTTACTCCTGTTTCAGATACAGGGTGTGTAATCGACGTGTAAGCGATCAGCTGATAGCTGACGGCTGATGGCTGACCACTGACCACTGACGGCTGACCACTGACCACTGAATATACACACCCCTAAGTTTACGAATAGTATTTGAAACTCAAACCATGGATACTCTCCAATCTACTCAATTCCCTCGCCTTGACACCTGTAGTCGCAAAACCATTATCAATTACTTTAAGAATTCATGGGAACTCGAAGATGTTCTGATGAAAAGTCTGGTTGGGGAAGAAACATTCTATATCAGTCCCGACCCATTAAGAAACCGTCTGATTTTCTATTTGGGTCACTCGGCTGTATTCTACATCAATAAATTCCTTGGGGTTGGGTTATTAGATAAACCCATTAATCCTAACTATGAAATCCTGTTTGAGATTGGTGTAGACCCGGAAACTCCTGAAGAACTCGATCAAGCAACCAAAGATATCCACTGGCCGACAGTGGAAGAAGTTTGGCGGTATCGAGATCAAGTGTATGGGGTGGTTATAGAAACTATCGAAAAGACTCCTCTGAATCTGCCAATTCATCAAAATCATCCTCTTTGGGCGCTGATGATGGGAATTGAACACAGTCGCACCCACTTTGAAACCTCTTCGATGCTGATCCGACAACTGCCTGTAGAGCGGCTTGAACATCCTGAGAGCTGGAATTATGCTGTTTCTAATGGCAAGGTTTCGAGGAATGAAATGCTCCAAGTTTCTGGGGGTTCGGTAGCACTTGGTAAACCAGAAGATTATCCTACCTATGGCTGGGATAGTGAATATGGCAATCGTTCGGTAGAGGTTAAACCGTTTTTCGCTAGTGAGTATCTGATTACCAATGGAGAATTTCTGGAATTTGTAAATGATAATGGCTACGATAATCTAGATTACTGGGATAAAAAATCCTGGATTTGGAAGACAACTTCTAATATCAAGCACCCTAAATTCTGGATACCTACCAATGGTGGCTACAAATATCGAGCGCTGTTTGACGAGATTGACCTTCCTCTCGATTGGCCGGTTGAAGTGAATCACCATGAAGCTATGGCTTACTGTCGTTGGAAGGGTAAAGGGATTCGTTTGATGAGTGAAGGGGAGTGGAATCTTGCCACTGCTGGCAGGGATGAAAGTAGCACAACTCTCAAGCAAGACCCCTTTGCGATACAGGATTACAATCTAAATCTCAAGTTTGGCTCACCTAGCCCAGTGGGTATGTTAGAAACTGCTAAAAGTCCTGCTGGACTCTATGACCTGCGGGGGAATGTATGGGAGTGGCTCAGTGATGACTTCAAGCCGCTACCAGGATTCAAGCCCCATCGGCTCTATGAAGATTATTCTGCTCCCTTCTTTGATACCCAACATAACATGATGCTTGGTGGTGCTTGGGTGACTACTGGAACAGAAGCATCAACATTCTATCGTAACTGGTTCCGTCCCTACTTCTACCAACATGCTGGGTTTAGAATTGCGGCTTCTTGAAATCCTCCCTCGGTAAATCGCCAAATATCAAAAAAATAGGACTTTTTGGGGATAAAATAGCTATTTTTGCCCTGTTATATCCCTATTGTACCCCCGTGAGCCGTAAAAATCCTACGACAGCTTAAAATTACCAGTGTCTGTTGGCTTCTTCTCAACATTGATCAATAATACAGACTCAAGTATGGTAAAATTCCAAACCGGAGTCAATTGATTCTTGAGGTGTTCCATGCTGTGTTCTCTTTCCCAAAATTCTGAGGAGAATGTTTTTGTGGATGCATTTCGGGTGGCAGAGGATTTGCGTCGCTCAGAGCCAGAAGTCTTTCGCAATTTCTGTGAAACGATTTGGGAATGGAAGTATAGTACCAAAGAAGAAGATTATCGTGTTGAAGGACCAATAATTGTACTCGATCACAATAATCAGATCGGTGAAGTGCGCAGCATTACTTACCAAAGAGGTACGTTACGAGTGCCCTACAATCAGGTCGATGCCTCCTATAATGCTCTGCTTACCTGGTACCGACGTGTCAAAGAAAGTCGGTATCAAGTCCGCTTCAAACTACGGCCAGGTGATTTAATCGCCTTTGACAATCGTCGTATCCTTCATGCCCGTACTCACTTTAATCTCAGCGGTGGATCGCGGTATCTAATTGGCTGTTATGTAGATACAGATGACTTAATGTCTAAAATGCGAGTTCTCAGCCGAGGGCAAGGTTAAAATATAGGACTGTCCATTTACTGACAAATGAATGTTAAATCAACTGAAAATAACTTAAATTAGCTAAACTGAATTTGTTAAAATCAATAAATTATGAATAAAAATGACTTACTCAAGTTAACTCTAGATGTGTATGAAGAAGAGTGCAAATACCTAAAGGAGTTAGAGTTAGATGTAGATAATCAACAATCATTTGGTTACTTCTCTGTTCCGAGTACCTGCTATGCAGTTAAAGGAAGAAAGTATCATCTGAATGCCGCAGAGGTTGTTATTACCTATGAACAAATTATGTATGCGACGTTATCAAACGTCTTAATCAATGGACTATATCATTTAGAACCAGTTGATGTAGATTATTTCTTTCCAACGATCGTAGATGAGAAAACACTAATTGTAAAATTTAATACTCGCTTTTATAAACAAGTCAATAATCACTCATTCAGAGGAGTTTTCTTAATTAAAAAAATTATTTCAAGGACAGGAAAAAAATTCTTTTATACAGAATTTAACATTGAAGAAGGTGCCCAGATTGCAGATGTTATTATTTGCATTGAAAGTTAAATTTATGGGAATTTGAGCAACAAGATTTAGGTCAACTTATCGTTCATAAAGTACAAGTAAACACTCTATGGCAAGTAAAAATCTTAATCTTAGTTACGTCTTGAATCAATACAATTCCAGTGACAAATTATATGGAACAGTCCTTCAAAAGATAGAAGAGTTTAAGCTGTTACATCCTCAACGGAAACTATATCTAATGACGTTTGGATATACCAGTCAACCTTTATCACCCACTGTTATTCAGAAGCTGAGAGAAGGTGTCACCCGTTTGGGTGATCTTAAGACCTACACAAGTTATGAACCTGTAGCAGGCAAATCACAGCTAAGGGAACTCATTTGCTGCAATCATTATCAACCTTTGGGAGTGAGTTTAGATCCATCAGAAGTCTTTATCCTGGATGGAGCCCAATCAGGTTTGGGGAATATTCAAGAACTATTCTCTGTGGATGATAGTGTTGGCATTCAAAATCCAACCTATCCCTATATTTCTGAAAGTCACTTATCGGTAGGCCGCCATCAAATTTTCACTTTAGATTGTGATCAGGACAATGGTTTCTTGCCAGAAGTGCCTGAACAAGCGATCGACTTAATTTATTTGTGTTTTCCAAATAATCCAACAGGTGCAGTTGCTACGTCTGAACAATTAAATTTATTTGTAAATTATGGGATGAATCATCAGTCTGTTATTATATTCGATGCTGTTTATAGTCAATTTGTTCAAACTCCAGATATTCCCAAAAGCATTTATCAACTAAAAAATTCAAAACAGTGCTCAATTGAAATTAATAGTTTCTCTAAAGTCGCTAACTTTGCAGGTCTAAGGTTAGGATGGTGTGTAATTCCCCATGAACTAACAGTTAAAAATTCATTTCCAGGAGAGTTAAATCAGATGTGGAATGCCCGATCGTCAATCAAGTTTTGGGGAGCTTCTAATCTCGCGCAGATTGCTGGCATTGCAGCCCTTTCTGAGAGAGGAAAACAGGAATCTAAGGCAATCGTTGAGTTCTATCTCAAGAATGTTTATTTACTGAAAAGCGCATTAGATAAAAATGGTTTCACTTGTTTTGGAGGCATTGATAGTCCTTATATTTGGGTGAAGGCTCCCGACCAACTTTCATCTTTGGATTTCTTCAATCGGCTACTGCAACAAACAGGAATTGCAGGGATGCCAGGTTGCCTATTTGGTTCTTGTGGAGAGGGATATTTACGTTTAAGTGCTTTAGGATATCGAGAAGATATTGAAGAAGCTTCGTTGAAACTGAGTAATTTTTAGTTAATTAATCAAGCAAATAGTTATACAATCTAGGCAGTAGAAGTCCTCGGAAGGAGGACTTCTACCTTAATTACCGGACAGGTCTAATCTACTGTTGAATTAAACACCATATAAGTGTAAGAATCATGAACACTAAAGATCAAGTTCCCGAACAGGCACAGTGGGTCTATGATGCACCTAACATAGAAGAACTTGCTAGACGTTATGATCAATGGGCTCAAGATTACGATCAAGAGATGGAAGAAGTTTTTGGCAATGTAGGCCCCCAACGAACCGTAGAAACTTTTATCAAATACGTTCCGACTGATGCAAAAATTCTAGAGGTTGGAACGGGTACAGGACTAGTTGGAGCGCTATTGAACCAACAGGGTTATTACCATGTAGATGGCTTAGATATTTCCTTGCAAATGATGGAAGAAGCCCGGAAGAAAAATGTCTATACTTCACTTTATCAAGCAACATTAGGTGAGCCTTTAGAATTCACAGACAATACCTATCAAGCAATTATGGCCAAAGGTGTATTTGCTCCAGGTCATGCACCGAGTCGTGCATTTGATGAACTCATCCGGGTGACGCACCGAGGTGGAGTCATTGTATTTACCCTCCGTACTGATTATTACGAAGCCAGTGATTTTAAATACAAACAAAATGCGCTTGAGGCATCTGGTGATTGGAAATTATTAGAAAAAACAGAACCATTTCCAATGTGGCCAAAAGCAACTCAAGAACTGATGTATAATATTTGGGTCTATGAAGTTGCGAAAGAGTGAAATTAGCGAGATGTTTTCGGCTAACCTTAGCTCAATGAAGCAACAAGATGGAGGACTCTGGTTTTTATTAAACCTCTGTTTTATCCACAACTCTAAACAATAATAATTTAACTAAAATGCTATCGAATTCTCAACTTAATCAATCTGAATCTGACCAAAAATATGAATTCTCTTACCAGTTAACGGAAGCCCAAATTGCCCAATACCATAGGGATGGCTTCCTGATTGTTCCAGGCTTTTTCCAGTCTGCAGAAACTGAAGTTTTGCATCGCTCACTCATTACTCATGTAGATGAATACGCGCCCTTAGAAATTCAGACGTTTGACCGCACAGGTCAGTCCTACAGCATCCTCTATTGGGCAGAGCTTGGGGACTCTCTACTTGGGGTTTTCCCTCGCATTGCCCGTATTGTGGACGGTGCGGAGGCTTTGCTGGGGGAAGCTTGCTACCACTGGCATTCCAAAATTTGTCGGAAGTTGCCCAACAGTGGTCAGGTTGAATGGCATCAAGACTATGGATCTTGGTACTACAATCACTGTCTTTCTCCACAGCTCATTACTTGTGCCATTGCGATCGAGCCTTGCAGCCTAGAGAATGGTTGTCTTCAGATGCTGAAAGGCTCCCATGTTTTAGGACGTATGGAAGTGATCGAAATGGGGAATACGGTCGGAACAGATCCTCAAAGAGTGCAGAAGGCAATGGAAACGATGGAAATTGTCAATTGTGACATGGAACCCGGAGATGCTGTATTTTTCCACAGCAATGTGTTGCATGGTTCTCCCCCTAACCGCAGCGATCGATCCCGTACCATGATCTTCTGTGGTTATAATGCGGTCTTGAATGAACCCTTTATCCGCGAAGGTCAGGAGCATCATTGCTATCGGCCTTTGCATAAACTGCCTGATTCTGTGATCATGAAGGGTGCTTATGGTGCAGCTCTGGAAAATAAGGCAGAAGTTTATAAGCCCAGACCTGAGATTGATAAGCCTTACATGAATATCCATCCTTTTCCTGAGAAGTAAATCTATCAGGTAATCGCCTATTAGAGCCGTCCGAAAATTAAGGTGGAAGCCCTCTGGGGGGAGCTTCCACCTTAATTTTCGCAGGACGCTAATCGTCTATTGATAGATTGCGATCGCTTTACCCAAAACATCGGGTATCGGCTCTACACCCAGTCCTATTCCTTCTGGTGCATAGGTTTTCCCCCCTTGATTCCGTGCTCCACCCATAGCGGTGTTAATCGTGACCATATCATCGATTAAGCAGACGCCGCGTAAATGGGTTGCTGGGGTAGATTGAGCTAGATGAACTACCGCCGTATCCTCAATCACACTGCCACCAGTTGCTGCAATATTCATCCGTATCCCTGTTTCCACACAAAAATCTCGGATGCGTTTCGCCTTGCTCAACCCACCCACACGACCAACTTTGAGTTTGATCACTTCACAAGCTTTATCAGTATGAGCACAGACAACATCGTTATAGTGCTGAATGCATTCGTCCAAAATAATCGGATGACGGGTTAATTGACGCACCTGCAAACACTCTTTATAGGTTTTACAGGGCTGTTCAAAGTACAAAATTGGTACGGTGACAGTGTTCATCACCTGCAGGGCATCAGCTATCAGCCAAGCGCCATTTGCATCAAAAGTTACACTTTCGTTGGTGAGCAGATGGGTCATGATCGCTTTGATTCTTTCGAGATCTTGGACTACGTCTGACCCAATCTTGCAGCTATGGATCGTGTTGCCCTGTTCTTGTCCCCTGACAATGGATTCAATCATTTCGTCTGGTGTACCTGTGGGAACTGAGGTTTCAATGGGAATGGCTTGGTCGATACGACCACCAAACAGCTCACATAAGGGGAGACCAGTCACTTTGCCTAGAATATCCCAACAGGCCATATCCAATGCTGATTTAATATCGAGATGCCCAACTAGCGCCATGTCCATTGTTCGATAGATCAAATCAGTACGCCTGGGATCAAGTCCAATCAGTTGGGGAGCTAATTCTTTAATTCCAGCTCTAATGCCTTGTGCAAAAGCAGCCGAGTAAGCTGATCCCCAGGGACATCCTTCGCCCCAGCCTCGAACTCCTTCATCAGTATCAATGGCAACGATGGTAGAATCAAGTTTGTCAGCATACAATCGTCCTCCTGAATGTCTGTAAGGATGTTTTAAGGGTAAGGTAACTTGATAGACAGAAATTTGAGAGATTTTCATGGAAGTGCCAGATTGCATCCCTAACTTTAGGCTATTGCTATGGTGAGTGGGGGTCAACAATGACCACAGCTTTTGCTGCCTTATTCAATTTTACCCTTCCTCTCCCTCCCTTACAAGGATTATCATTCTCTTTGCGGGATGTTTTAAAACCACTACCTAAGACACTGGCTTGCTGTGTTCCTCCTAGAGTCTTGGCATAGTTAAGCATGATATTTCCAACAGGTGTGTTGACTCCCGCCAAAGTTACCCCAATGGTATCCAGAATGGCATTTTTGGCTAGATTTGTAACTTTTTTTGTAAATAAATATTTATATTCAGTTTTATGTATAAAATAAGCAAGCTGTTGTGTAATATTCATAAACTTAGATGCAGAGAAATGATATATGCTAAAGATAGCAATTTTTGAAGAATCAGTAACCACTTAAACTCCCATAACACAATAATATTATTAAAGCAAGACAAATGAGTATAACAGATAGAGTCAGTCAAGTTTACAGTTCTAAAAATAATCAAGAACTTATCGCGAACTATGACAGATGGGCAGAGGAGTATGATCAGGATTTTACTGGTGATGGCGACTACGTATCACTACAAAAAGTTGCCGAAATTGCTCTCAAGCGCATCCCTAAAAGTGCAAAAATTTTAGATGCTGCGGCAGGAACAGGCTTGGTTGGTAAAAGGCTATACCAGGAAGGCTACCGTCACTTAGTTGCTATTGATATGTCCCAGGAAATGTTGAATAAAGCGCGTCAAAAGAATGTCTATAGCGAGTTATATCAGCAAGTTTTGGGAGAGCCTTTAGACTTCTCATCGAATTCATTTGATGCCAATATCAATGTTGGAGTATTTACTTATAATCATGCTCCCAGTCATGCTTTTGATGAGTTAATTCGCATTACTAAACCAGAAGGTTATATAATTTTTACAATGCGCCCTGATTTTTACGAAAGCAGCCAAGATTTTCAAGCAAAGATGGCTAACTTAGAGTCATCAGGTCAATGGCAATTAATCGAGCGCGGGGATAAATATTATTCCCACCCTAATACTAACCAGAAGACTCCTGTAGAAATCTGGACCTATCAGGTTAAATAGATTGAAGCATTAATAGATACTGAAGTCCAGCAAATAAAACTTCATGGCAGCGGACGAGGACTATTAGAATAGAAAGGTACGCTCGACTTGACCGAAGTTTTTTATGGTTTCATCAGAACTAATCTCGACCTTGAGAGAACTGAGTCGCTCAGACAAGTTCTATATCATACAGATTCTGATTTCGGAACTAGCCCAACAAGAAACGGATTTAATTAAACCTGACCAGTCTTACCCAGTGTCGTCGCCTTATGATGCGGTTGAGGCAGCGGATACGATGTTAAAAGTGCTACAGGCTGCCAAAGCTCAAGATCATGGGTAATCCTGAACGATATCCATTTGTTTCCAGTGATACAGCCTTAGGCGAAGCTAGTTTTCGCCCGTATTTGCCTTTTACCTTAGTTTATCAACAGGATTCACAGGCAGCATCCGGGCTGTTGGATACTGGGGCAAGTGTGAATGTACTGCCATATTTGATAGGGGTCGAGCTTGGATACGACTGGGAACGGCAAACAACAGCACTGAATTTGACGGGAAATTTGGCTCAGTATGAAGCGCGTGTTGTGCTTGCACAAGCCGTTGTTGGCCAGTTTGAGCCTGTACAACTGGTATTTGCCTGGACACAAGCTACCAATGTGCCGCTTATCTTGGGACAAGTTAACTTTTTTATGGAATTTGATGTTTGTTTCTACCGTTCACAGTTGCAGTTTGAAATTAGCCCAAAATTATCTACTCAGGTTAAGTAATATCCTGAGTAGATAATTAGTTATAAAACACCATTACCCAAGAAACATTACTCCTTTACTTCTAGCTTCTGCCTTCTGCCTTCTGCCTTCTGCCTTCTGCCTTAAAGCAGCCCATTTCTTTGATGAATCAGATAGGATTGCTATATGAAAACACGGAAACTCGGTCGCCCAGGATTGGAAGTGTCTGCCATCGGCTTAGGCTGCATGGGAGTATCCGATCTTTATGGTAAATGCGACAAACAAGAAGCTATTGCAACCATTCAACAAGCTGTTGAGCTTGGGGTGACACTGTTTGATACGGCAGATGTGTATGGTCCGTTTACTAACGAAAAATTAGTTGGAACTGCCTTGAAGGCTTATCGCGATCGAGTTACGATCGCCACTAAATGTGGATATGTTTGCTCGGAAACAACAGGGGCTTGGCTGATTAATGGTAAACCAGATCATGTCAGACAAGCCTGTGATGCTTCTTTGCAACGACTGGGCATTGATACAATTGACCTTTATTATTTACATCGTGTGGATCTCGAAGTTCCCATCGAAGATACCATTGGGGCAATGTCAGACCTAGTTAAACAGGGCAAAGTTCGCTATCTTGGTGTATCGGAAGCTGCAGCACCAACGATTCGACGGGCTCATGCTGTTCATCCTTTGACAGCATTGCAATCGGAATACTCTCTCTGGACTAGAGATCCAGAAGCTGAAATTCTACCAACCCTACAAGAACTGGGCATTGGTTTTGTAGCCTTTAGTCCCTTGGGACGGGGATTTTTGACCGGACAGATTACTAAGCCAGAAGATTTGGCTGATCATGACTTGCGTAAGGGCTTACCTCGCTTCCAACCGGAAAATTTTCAACAGAATTTGCGCTTGGTTGAACAAGTGAAAGCGATCGCGCAATCCAAAGGTGCAACACCTGCGCAGGTAGCCATAGCTTGGCTGTTAGCACAAGAAAATCAGATTATTCCCATCCCTGGCACCAAGCGCCGCCGTTACTTAGAAGAGAATATTGCAGCTACTGAACTACAATTAACCCCTGACGAACTTACTAGAATTGAAACCGTTGCTACACAAAACCCTGTCATTGGAACTCGCTATAAAGAATCTGAGATGCATGTAGTCAATCGTTGAGTTTCAACGCCTTCAGTCAGGATTCTGGTCATGGCTTTGATCGCTGATACGGGAACGCTTCCCTCGAACATACCAACGATACCAATGCTTAGCACTGCGAATCGCTAACCACAGTAGCAGCAAAGCAATTAATCCTCCTTGTTCTGGAGCGTCAAAAGCTAAGATTATCAAAACTACGCACAGAAAATCCTGAAGAAACACTACCCACAGAGGTAAGCCACGCAAACGGTAGAACCATCCCACTTGAACTAACTGGAGTACAAAGGCTAATAAACCACCGACAATACCCACTACCCAGACAAATCCCGTTAGTTCTTCAGCAAACTGAGTCACAGCAATACCAAGAATTGCCCCTACCAGAGGACTCAAGACTAGCTGAACTATTTGCAAGACTCGCTGTCCTAATAGATTTTTCGAGGCAAATAGCTCCACCAATGACCAAGTTGTCAAGATAGTCAGCAAGACTGGGGGATGAATGTATGACAGTAACGGTACCTTCGACCAGAGTTGGTCACTGTGGAGCAAACCAATCACCAACAGGGGCAGGGCAATTCTCATTCCTGCCGCAGCGGAAGCTGAGAGGGCGGCGAGGAGTGCAATCATGAGCGTCGTTAGTTTGGCAAGAGGTTTAGTCTAAACCAGTCAAGCTTAGCATAATGTAACAAAAGATACAGTTTTTTTGTGATTAAATTAAATAACCACGACTGGGTAAATGGTAAATATTGTTAGCTGGAGAAATAAGGCCATGTCTGAGTCATTATTTGCTGATGCCAGTAAACGATTGCAGAAATCATTGAAATATGTGTCAATTTCCGAAGATGCGATCGCACGCTTAAAATATCCCAAATCTAGTTTGAGCGTTTCCATCCCAGTCCGCATGGATGATGGCTCGTTACAGATGTTTCAGGGCTACCGGGTTCGCTATGACACTACCAGGGGACCAGCAAAAGGGGGAGTGCGGTATCATCCCAATGTTTCCTTAGATGAAGTCCAATCCTTAGCCTTTTGGATGACCTTTAAATGTGCTACCTTAAATTTGCCTTTCGGCGGTGGTAAAGGGGGAATTACTCTAAATCCTAAAGCCTTATCCAAGCTGGAGTTGGAACGCTTAAGTCGTGGTTACATCGATGCGATCGCAGATTTCATTGGGCCTGATATTGATATTCTCGCTCCCGACGTTTACACCAATTCCATGATTATGGGTTGGATGATGGATCAATACAGCGTCATTCGCCGTCAAATCAGTCCAGGGGTCGTCACAGGTAAACCCTTGGCCTTGGGAGGAAGTATTGGTCGCGATACCGCTACCGCTACTGGCGCGTTTTTTGTGATTGAATCCATTTTGCCCAAATTTGACCAGCTGCCTCAAAATACCACCGTAGCGGTGCAAGGATTTGGTAATGCTGGTGCTGTGATAGCGCAACTGTTAGCTAAAGCAGGTTATAAAGTTGTCGCTGTCAGTGATTCTCAAGGGGGTATTTATGCCAAAAAAGGCTTAGATATTCCTAGTATTCGCCAATACAAAACATCCAGTCAAGGCATTAAAGCCGTTTACTGTCGAGGTAGCGTTTGCAATATTGTTGAGCATGAAGTCATTACTAATCAAGACCTTTTAGCGTTAGATGTAGATGTCTTGATTCCTGCTGCCTTGGAAAACCAAATTACTGAAGAAAACGTTGATAATATCAAAGCTAACTATATCTTTGAAGTAGCCAATGGACCAGTAACCTCTACCGCTGACAATCGTTTGGAAGAAAAAGGCATCTATGTTTTTCCTGACATCTTGGTTAATGCTGGAGGAGTCACCGTTAGCTATTTTGAATGGTTACAAAACCGGAGTGGACACTATTGGAAGCTGGATGAAGTCCATCAGCGTCTCAAAGAGAAAATGGTGGAAGAAACCGAAACAATTTGGTCACTTTCTCAGGAACTAGCAGTTTCCATGCGCACAGCTGCTTATGTTCATGCTTTGAATCGCCTGGGAGACTCCCTGGATGCTAAAGGAACTAGGGATTATTATTGCAAATAAATCCGAAAGGGGTGCATCTCCTAAAAGCTTTTTGAGCTGGTGGGTGGAATGGGAATCTTGCTGGAATGGGCATCTTGCCCGTTAAAATTTCCGGACGGAATATCCCAACACTGGCTACTAATAAAATCAGGGTGATCCGGTTCCTAACTTACCCTACACTACATTTACTATAGCATTTTAAAATATATCATAAAAACTTATCACTAATCTAGTGATAAATCATGATCAGATCTCTAATGGTTTTTAATCATAACGTTTGATAATTTTCTAAGTTTAGAAAGGGCGTTATCTAGTTAGCGATCGCATACAGCGCAGCAGAGCATATCACCAACTTTTACAAACAACGATCAAAGGTTAATTTTACCTCTGGTAGAGAAGTGTAAATTACCAAATACCAATCACAGCAACACCTTGGGGGTTTGATTAAAATTTATAAACAAACCCTTGACAAAGAGTATTGTTTAGAAGTATTAACTAAGGCTAGATTAGCTGTTTTGTAAGCATTCAGCTATTAGCTGACGCTATTTTTACCCTGACCATGAGCTGTTGCTGTAACCAAGGGTGTATTAATTGTGTTCGACTAGTTATCCTACTGTAAACCTAGTATAAACTTGAATTTAGTCATCCCTGGATAAATTAATTATGCTAACTGAATTTCAGAAGCAGAAATTACCAAGATTATTTAAAATGTATGATGCCGACAATAACGGTTTCATTGAACAAGCGGATTTTGACCGGTTCCTAGAAAGCTACTCCCAGGTTGGCGGGTGGGAACCAGGCTCACCCAACTACAATTCCTTGCAATCGAAGTTAATGTCTCGTTGGGATAGTATGCAAAAGTTTGCAGACACTAATCGTGACAACAGGATATCTTTGGAGGAATGGTTGGTATATATCGAGAATATCCTTAAAGACCAAGGGGTTTATGAAGCGGAAATACGGGTCATCGCCGGTTTCGTCTTTAGCGTATTTGATAGTAATGGGGATGACCAACTAGATTTGGAGGAATACAGACAGTTTTATCGCACCAGAGGACATGATGAAAATTTGGCTAATGAGGTATTTAAACGGCTCAATTTAAAGGATGATGACTCCATTACTAAAGAAAAACATATCGAGTTAATTGATCAATTCTTTTATAGTGAAGATTTTGAAGCGCCTGGAAATTCTATCTTTGGTAAAGGGTAGATAGAAGGTAAGCATATGCTCATAACTGAAGGCGCACGCACCTCAAGTAGCGCTAATCGCTGTTCGCTTACTTCCCAAGTAGCAGCCAGATCGATCTGATTGAAGTTGACATCTCCCCCGGCTAAAGCAAGGGGGATTCTCAAAGGTTGTTACGTCGCAGGGTAAACCCGTGCGACTTCACCTTTTATTCGATAGGATCTGGACAAGTGAGTGAACAAATCATATCTATGTGGGACTGTCAAAATCCCTCTAGCCACCTTGGTCAAATTAATTGACTGTGTGGTTACTTTCCTGATGATATTTGCCGCACCATTACAATCAGCATTTATCAGGTTTCCGTCTAACGTCTTATAAAGACCACGCCTAACTCGTTTTCCTGATGGTTTCCAGCCTTCGGGTTTTGCACCGTGTTTCGGCAAGAAATCATCATCTAAGAAAGACGCTTTGCTTGTATAAGATTCTTCAGTAATTATTAAATTGATTCCGTATTCTGGACAAAGTTGTTTTAATCTTTCAACTAATCTTCCAGTAGGGATTGCGACAAACTTTTGGTTTCCACTTTTTCCCATATTAGAGCGTTTTTTTTGCCCTTCATTCCAGCCGATTACAAGGTTTCCAATGCCATCATTTAGACAACGATTAATGAGGAATCGAGCAGCCTTGTTGATGGCATCTCTCATTTGATTATTGCGCTTCCTCTGAATCCGTTCGCGTAGCGTCGCCTTCGGCGAATCAAGATTTGAATCCCAATAAAATTCAGACTTTCCTTGTTTGTACTTAGCTACTAGACGACAATATCCTTGGTTTATTGACTTTAATTTTCGACCGTCAATGATAAAACTTTTTCCTAAGGTTGAGACGCAGGTTAACCAATTATCTCCACCATGATCTATTCCAATCGCTTGAGAGTAATCCAGTGTAGGATTATCTTCTATCGGTTGTTTCCCGTCATCGATCACCCAATCAATCCATAGTTGACCATAGCAGGGACGAACTGTGACTTCTCTCACCCATTCTGGATCTATGAAACTAGGAGGTTCTAATGATATTTGAGTTAATAATTCTGGTTTACTCTCTCTACTGACAGAAGGATAAAACAAACCATCTTTATATGTGAGAGCTTGCCTGGGAAATGTAACAGCAGCAAGACCTCCGGATTTTCTGTACCTAGGTAACTTAGGTCTATCTACTTCTCCTAAATAATAAATATCAACTAATTTGTTGTAACTACTTAATGATTCCCCTACTGTTTTCAAGGTTTGTTGGGCAGATTGAGCACACATAGCCTTATAATGTGGTGACATCTTTAAGGCTTTATCCAATTCAGGATATTTCGTAATACATTTTCGGGTTCGCCATCCACACCTGAATTCGTCTCCATTCCAGTAGGTATTATAAGCTTCTTGTTCCTCTAGTGATTTATAGTGTTTTTGTCTAACATAATATAACGCACTATTAGTTAGGCTATTTGATTGCTCACATTGAAATTTCCAGAAGATTATTTCTTCATCTGAAAATATAGCCTTCATTGGAATTGTCTTATACATTGATAGTCTTGAAATTCATTTATAAAATAGCTTTAGTATACTCGAATGTTCTAATAACGTCAACCATGAATCAGAGAAAAACTCAAAAAAGAATGAAAGGAATTCCAGTTCACTATGATGAGCTAAAAAAGACACATGGAATCATGCTGACGGACACCGCGTGGAAATGGTTACAACTTTCAGCTAAAGACTCCGGAACTAGCGTTGGGGAATTCATTGAACGCTGGGTTAGAAGCCAAATAGAGGACACGACTGGATGAATCCAGCCGTCTGTTTCATCCCCCGGCTAAAGCACGGGGGTTCTCACATTTCAGGAAGTTTTGATAGAAAACAGCTGATGGCTGACAGCTGACGGCTGACAGCTGACAGCTGACGTAGGGAGTAAACCCTAGAGTCAAGTTTTGTATCATTTAAGTTAACTCTGCTAACTTAATCCTCTTGAATGCCATGACTGACAATGTTCTTGACGTCCGTAATCTGAAAGTCCAATTCCAAACCGATGTAAAACAGGTCACAGCCGTTGACAGCATTGACTTTCAACTGCGTCGAGGACAAACCCTAGGAATTGTGGGGGAGTCAGGTTCTGGGAAATCAGTCACGTCTTTGGCCATAATGGGTTTGATCCCCTATCCTGGTAAGGTTACCAATGGCGAGATTTATTTCCGACCCTCAACTCGGGCAAAAGGGGTGGATTTACTAGGGGTGAGTCCTGATCAAAAACAGTCCTACCGGGGTGGTCAAATCTCAATGATTTTCCAAGAACCGATGACTTCCCTTAACCCAGTGTATACCTGTGGGTTTCAACTGACAGAAGCCATTCTGCAACACCAGGATGTTTCCCTAAAAGAAGCAAGGCGTCAAGCCATGGCTCGTCTTCAAGAGGTGAAGCTACTCCCTAGCGACCAACAATTGAGGGAGACTTTTCTAGAGGAATTCCGTCGGGAGAACCCTGGTCAAGCTATACCGGGGGAACGGCTAATTAATCGCCACATTAACCAGCAAAAACGGGAAATTTTAAAGCGCTATCCCCATGAACTGTCTGGTGGTCAATTGCAGCGGGTCATGATTGCGATCGCAATTTCTTGTAACCCTGATGTGTTGATTGCTGATGAACCCACTACTGCTCTCGATGTTACCGTACAGGCAACCATTCTGGATTTGCTCAGGGAGTTACGGGATACCCGAGGGATGTCCATGATTTTTATTACCCACGACTTAGGGGTAATTGCGGAAATTGCTGACAGCGTAGCGGTGATGTACCAAGGCAAAATTGTGGAAAGGGGTGATGTCTGGAAAATTTTCTCTGAACCAAACCATCCCTACACCAAAGGATTATTGGCTTGTCGCCCAACTCTCGACCAAACTGTAACATACCTACCAACTGTTTCTGACTTCATGGAGGTGGTAACTACTCCTAATGGAGAACAGGTAATCCGAGAAAAATCAAAAGGGTTGAATGTTGACCGGTTCCAGCTTCAAACTTCCTCAGATAACCTACCCTACTCGAACGCTAAAGGCGAACAACCTTTAACCTTCAACCCTTCAACCTCCCAACCTTCAACCTCCCAACCTTGGCCAAAAGGCCACGCTACGCGAACAAGCAAACCACCATTAGTTTCAGTTAGTAACTTACAGGTAGGCTTTCCCATTCGAGGCATATTTGGCGGGACAAAACGCTATCTCATGGCAGTCAATGGAGTATCTTTTGATGTTTATCCCAGTGAAACCTTGGGGTTAGTAGGAGAATCCGGTTGTGGCAAATCTACCTTGGCACGAACATTGCTCCGCTTGATTGAACCAATGAGTGGAGAAGTACACTTTGATGGTAAAGAGATTACCACAATCAAGGGTATGGGTTTACGGCAATTACGCCGTGAAATGCAAATTGTGTTTCAGAATCCCTTTAGTTCCCTCGACCCACGACTAAAGATTGGGGAAGCAGTGATGGAACCCCTATTGATTCATGATATTGGGGGTAATAGTAAGGAAAAACGCGATCGCGTGGCTGAGTTGTTGGAGCGAGTAGATTTAAATCCTGACTGGATGAATCGCTATCCTCACGAATTTTCTGGAGGTCAGCGCCAGCGGGTATGTATTGCTAGGGCACTCGCTCTTAATCCTAAGTTTATCATTTGTGATGAATCCGTTTCCGCTCTAGATGTTTCCGTACAGGCACAGGTCCTGAATTTGCTGAAACAATTGCAGGAGGATTTCGGGTTAACCTATATATTCATTTCCCATGACTTGAGTGTAGTCAAATTCATGAGCGATCGCATTATGGTAATGAACCAGGGCAAAATAGAAGAAATTGGTCCCGCTGACAGTATTTATCGAGAGCCCCAGCAGGATTATACTCGTCAGCTGATTGCTTCTATTCCCACTGGTACTCTCGATCGGATTCAACAGCAGCAAGACAGACGACAAGCTATGGAAATACCTGAGATTAGTGATCCATGGTCTGTTAATTCTGAGATTAGTGATCCATGGTCAGTTAATTAAGGGAAAGGTTATTTTTTTTAATCCAAAATTTAATTCAAAATCCCAACTTATGGCCATAATGGACTTCCTTCTATAGAATTTTGAATAAATGCCTGAAAAACTCAATAATTTCCTGTGTCTCCCAGATTAACAAGATGGAGATATCCGGATATCCCGAAGAGTAGACTCAGAATCGCCTTTCTCACGGGGTGACAACAAAGCTCAAAACTATATAGGTGTTGGGTTTTAGGTTTTAGGTGTTGGGTAAAATCAGCGCATCGGTGTCATTTGTATTTCCCAGCAATTGAAGCAATTTTCACCATACAACGTCAATGATAGTTTTAATCAATCCACCCGCAAGGGCAATTTTACCTAACACCTAACCCCTAAAACCTAACCCCTGTAATATTTTAAAGAGCGCTTGTCACCCCCTGAGATTTTTGACTCTGAAGTACCCATCGGATAATGATGAAGAAGTTATATTAGGTTTCAAGAATTAATTAAAAATTTTCGCCAATTTGGCGTTACAGCTAGGGGGGCATGGCTTGTAATAGATTTATACGGAAATAGTTGTGTCTATTTGTTGTATCTATGTGTTGTATCTATTCTGTGTCTATTGATAGATATATTCATAGTTAAGCACATCAGTTAGCCACATCCTATATCCTATTTCCCCACATCTTATTTATCCACTAGGAGTTTAAAGCCATGTCTAATATGGAAAAACCAGAAGAAAATTCCCAAGCAGTTCCCTTTTTTGCTCGCTACCTAGAAGGACAATGGTGCGAAGAGCTATCTGAAGAGGAAATGGATGATGTTAGAGGCGGTCGCGGATTTGCGTTCACAGAGAAGTTCCCCTCTGATTTTGAAGATGGTGCCGGATGCTTTACCCGCAAGTATCCCTCAGATCACGAAGAGGGTGGTGGTGGTCCAGCCTTGACTAAAAAGTATCCCTCAGATCACGAAGAGGGTGGCGGTGGTCCAATTGCGATGACACGGAAGTACCCATCGGATCAAGAAGATGGTGGCGGTGGTCAAATTGTGACCCTGAAGTTCCCTTCTGATGAGGAAGATGCTCCCCAGAAGTAATATCGTGTCTGGTTGACTATAGCGTTATTTAGAACTGCTATAACACAATTAACAAAGGTCAAGAATTAGATGCAGCAGGTAATTACAGCAAAGCTGAAGTTGAACTGCACACCAGAGCAAAAGGAAAAGCTTCGTGCAGTTACTTTAGCCTATCGTGATGCCTTGAACTATACATCGAAGTTGGCCTTTGAAAAAGGCAAAATTTCCTATGCAGCTAAGTTACAAAAGCAGGTTTACTACGACATTCGAGAACGCTTTAGGTTACCAGCCCAAATGGCATGTAATGTACCTCGACAGGTAGCTGCAATCTATAAAAATCTCTGGATGAAAGTAGAGCGTAATGCTACTCACTTAAAATCTGGAATTACCAACAAGCGGTACAAAGGGTTAGATACCCCTCCTAAATTCATAGCTCGAACTTGTACGTTTAGTTACAAGCGTGACTACTCGTTTGTTAAAGGTAAAGCTAGCCTAGTTACCTTAGAAGGTCGTATAAAAGTTGACTACTCCGGATATCAAAAACACTTAGACTTGATTCATTCAGGTATAGCCAAAATAGGTACAGCAATAATTTGCTATGCTGAAACAACCAAGACTTACTATTTACTAGTAAGCTTAGAGTTGGAGCTACCCGATATTAAACCTGAAGCAATCAAACGTGTTGTTGGTGTCGATGTAGGTCAGCGCTATCTAGCAGTAACGTTTGATACGAATAACACACCTGGTTTCTTTTCTGGCAAGTCAGTAATTCATAGAGCTAATCGTTATTATAAAACGAAAAAAACTCTACAGCAAAAAGGCACTCGTTCGGCTACCAGACGCTTGAAAGTCTTGTCAAAACGAGAGAGACGGTTTAACGCTGATATTAATCACTGTATTGCCAAACGTGTAGTGATTCCTGGCTCATTGATTGGTCTAGAAAATATCACCCATAATCGTGATAAAATTAAGCCAATAAAACTAAAGCATGAACCATCTAAAAAAAACTGTCAAGCCCATAAAAATAAAAGGATTTGGGAGTTTACTAAGTTACATTACTTCATTGACTATAAAGCTGTTTTGGGTGGCGCTTTAGCGATTAGAGTTGATGCTGATTTTACCTCCCAGTCATGTCCCCGTTGTGGTCACACCAGTAAAGCCAATCGACCCAATAATGGATTAGATTTTGATTGCATGGCTTGTGAATACAAACTACATGCTGATTTAGTCGGAGCCAAGAATATCGCACTGAGAACGCTCCTCTTGAGGCAAGACTTTGAGAGGACGGGGCGACTTTCAACCGTCCCTGATGTGTCCCAGGATGAAACCAAAACTCTAGACTGAGGGGATTGCCAAAGGCTATACCTATCTCGGTACTTAGATTGGAGGTGGACTGTAGACACAATCCCCTTCCCAAGGGTGTACTCGATTAGGGTACTCGATTAGGAAGGGGTAGTTGAAATAATTACCGATACTATTTCTCGCTTTGCGTAAACTGAGCTTTTTAAACCCGCGATCAGCCCTCAGCGATTAGCTTTGGGCTGAGTGTTATGTATTGAACCGTTATTTATTCTTCACCATTTAGGTATATGAACCGATCCCGTGATATAATCCTATTAATAACCCACAGTGGTGATTACTTCACTATTGATAGAGTAGCGGAAGCCCTATCAAAACGAGGGGCTAAACCCTTTCGCTTCGATACAGATCAATTTCCCACTAAGGTGCAACTGGCAGCTGGGATCAGTAGCGAAGGACTTAGTTACCACATAGACTATAGTGGACAGTCGATTACAACCGAAGACGTGCAGGGGGTTTGGATGCGACGACTCTGGCATCCACAAGTCAGCCCAAACTTAGCTCCCCAATTCCAAGACGCTTGCGTTAGGGAATCATTAGCAACCATTGATGGTTTCTTAGATAATCTCAACCATGCTCGTTGGGTAGATAGGTTAGAACGAATCCGAGAGGCAGAAAACAAACCACGTCAACTCAGAATTGCTAATGAAGTTGGTCTGCTCGTCCCCCGCACTCTGGTCACGAATAATCCAGATCGGATGCGGGGTTTCTTCGCGGAGGTTGAAGGAAAGATGGTGGCTAAGTTGCTTACTCCTCTTTCCTATAGTATGGAAGCTTCTTCTTTTTTCCTATATACCAGCATTGTCAAAGAAGAAGACCTCCAAGAGGCAGAAATGTTGCGCTATAGCCCCATGGTATTCCAAGAGGAGATTCCTAAACAGCGAGAGTTGCGAATAACATTCGTGGCGGGAAATCTATTTGTAGGAGCTCTCGATGCTTCTCGGTATTCTGCAACAACGATGGATTGGCGCTCTGCTAAACCCGAGGATTGTGCTTGGGAACCTGATCAATTGCCCAGTGAGGTTGCCCATGGCCTGAATGCTTTGATGGCAAAGTTGGGACTAACCTATGGTGCGATTGATATGATTGTTACCCCAGACGGGGAGTATGTCTTCCTAGAAGTTAACCCCACTGGCGAATGGGGCATGCTAGAGCGAGATTTGGGTTACCCCATTTCTGATGCGATCGCAGATGCCTTATTGTCTGAAGTTGTCAATTAAGGCAAAAGGCAAAAGGCAAGAGGCAAAAGGCAAGAGGCAATAGGCAATAGGCAATAGGCAACAGGCAATAGGCAATAGGCAATAATATCCCCCTATTATTAAGGATACATAGTCAAAAATCATCATGTAAATCATAATAAAATAAACAATAAAATTACTATAAATTATGATGATTTATTTATGTTTGCTATTACCTGTTTTAATCTATTCAATATCTAATGTTTAATGGTGCAATATCTAATTTATTTATTTTTTTTGAGTTTAGGGTATTAATTGGGAATAATTAAATATGGAAAAATTTTATTTTTCCTTTTGGAATAATACTTAATAATTTTATTTACCCTACTCCCTATTCCCTACTCCCTATTCCCTACTCCCTACTCCCTACTCCCTACTCCCGATTCCCGATTCCCGATTCCCGATTCCCGATTCCCGATTCCCTTTATTATTAACAATGACAGTTTTAATTATTACCCATAGCCAAGACAACGAAAGCATTCCCCTAGTGGTAAAAGCCATTGAAGAAAAAGGGGGGAAAGCCTTTCGGTTTGACACTGACCGATTTCCCACGGAAGTCCAATTAGATGTCTATTACGGTAAGAATAGAGACGGTAAGAATAAAGAAAGGCTAATCCTAAAGTCTGAGGAAGAAAAGCTAGATTTGCAGGAGGTCTCAGCAGTTTGGTATCGGCGCATTGCCATGGGAGCAAGAATTCCCAGCACCATGGATCCGCAAATGCGGCAAGCCTCTGTACAAGAATCTCGTGTAACTATCCAAGGTATGATTGCCAGTATCGATGGCTTTCACTTGGATCGGGTTCCTGTGGTTGAGCAAGCCAAAAATAAGCAGTTACAGCTAAAAGTAGCACGGGAACTCGGGATAGATACTCCCCTTAACCTGACCACCAATAATCCCGCAGCAGTGGTGGAATTTGCCAAAGAATGTGAGTCAGGTATAATCACCAAGATGCTCTCATCCTTTGCCATCTATGATCAGCAGGGAGAGGAGCAGGTAGTGTTTACCAATCCTGTCAAAGCAGAAGATTTGGACAACTTGGATGGATTAAGGTTCTGTCCAATGACCTTTCAGGAACATCTCCCTAAGACCCTAGAGTTACGAACCACAATTTTAGGTAAGCAAGTGTTTACTGCTTCGATAGACTCTCAACAGTTTCCAGGTGCTCGTTACGACTGGCGGCGACGGGGCGTTGATTCCCTAAACGCTTGGCAGCCCTATCAGCTGCCCCAAGATCTGGAAGAAAAGTTGCTGAAGCTAATGGATTACTTTGGCTTGAACTATGGCGCGATTGATATTATTCTAACTCCCGATGGTCGCCATGTATTTCTTGAGGTCAATCCAGTGGGAGAATTCTTCTGGCTTGAGCTTTGCCCTGGCTTACCAATTTCCCAGGCTATTGCTGATGTTTTGCTGAACTTAGTACCTCGCCGTTCTTAGTACTAATTTTTTTTAATAGCACTAGCTTGTAGGGTGGGCAAAAGGAGTTTGGTTGTTTTGAGTATTTTATATAATTGAACTTTGCCCACCCTACTTTAATTAGAGGATGGGGAGTCTATATCAGAGTAACATAGGTAAAATAGTTTATAGTCTGGGTTTAAAAGCAGGATAATCTGAGCATGAAAAAGCAATTATTTGATCTAATTAAAATAACATCTACTATTTTAATTACTTGCGCTTTAGGTCTAGAAATTTGGTATACTTATTTACAGTTAACCCATGGCTCTCTACCAAGTAACCTCTATTATGCCTTGTGGCTAGGAAGTTTCATTTTAATCTCCCATTTAATTGAAGGTGTAATCGCTGGTTTTAAAGCTGACAGTTGTGATAAAAATCCTATAACCTATGGCATTTATACGTTTTTTGTCGGGTTTGTTGGATTGTGGGAATTATTTAATCCAACTTCAGAAAACCCTAGTTAGAAATAAACCGTTGTATTGGCTTATTCCTCGATCTTAAGCAAAAAATGATTAGTGTAACTGACCAATTAGAATTGAGCGACCGTATTTTCGCAAGAGCCATATCCACAGGGCAAACGCATCTTAAGATTATGGTGTGGATGCACCTTGGCTGCATCATCCCATCTCTTCCTAACTAGGGTGCTCTAGCGGACGCGATCGCGAATAGTGCCCTTTTTCCCGACAGGTGCTGCTCGCGCCGCTAAGCTTGAGGCGGTTATAGGCAAAGATCGGGTGTTGCTGAATCAAGGAATGCCAAATAAATATATATATAAAAGATGGGGTTCTTATAGTAATCTTGCCCCCCAAACTCCCTACTCCCTACTCCCTACTCCCTACTCCCTACTCCCTTCTTATTAATACTCACCTACCGTCCCCGCAATTCTGTTTCTAGTTTCCCTAAATCCTCTTTTAGGAAAACCGTAAGTTGCCCATTGAAAGCCTTACCGCTATCATTTTTAGTTATTTCTATCCAATAAGCGTATTGTTCTCCTAACAAGAGTTGACCCTGCTCAGCTGACCACAGTGGTAGGTTTTGTCGCCGTGATAACTCTAAGATTTCTGGAGAAGGATAGGTGTATACAAACTCAGCGCTATTGTAATCCCGATAAATCTGTGGGCCATAGACAGTGCGCAGGGATTCCTCCAGGCGTTCGATGGTTACCCCATTAACTTGGTCATGGATAGCAATGCGTTCACTGCGAATTGTACTCCGGTCTTTTGGATAAGAGATGCTACCAGGAGGCAAGACAGTGGCTTGAAAAGTAAATCGTTCCCCAGCCGTATCACTTTTGCGAACTACTAAGCCATCTCCAATACCAGGTCGTAGAGTGGGGTGACCGTTAATCCATGCAGCAACTTGATCAGTCCTCTGACCAGGCAGGGCGCTAACCCGATTACCAGTTAGTGCGAATATAATGCCCAATGATAGAAATGACCCTATTTTTATGACATTCATAGAGAGCACCTGTTACCTCAGTCTTGGGTAAATATTAGCATTTTGATACTGAAACACAAAAACCCCGAGGTGTAACTATTAGCATTTAATCTTATCAAACCTCGTCATACCTTTACAAATCTGCTATTATAGATTTGTAAAGGTTAAGCCGTTATGAAAAAATATGTCACCCCAAAAGAGGCAGCCGAATATTACGGTGTCTCCATTACAACACTCAGGAGATGGGATAAAGACGGAAGACTTGACAGCATCAGGACTCAAGGGAATCAAAGAAGGTTTTGTGTTCAAGGACAAGACCCGCAGAGTAAGCCCATTGTCGCTTATGCAAGAGTCTCTACACATTCCCAACGAGACGACCTTGATAGACAAGCTGAATTTTTACGGTCAAAATACCCAAACGCTGAAGTTATTTCAGAAGTTGGATCGGGACTCAATTTTAAACGGCGAAAGTTTATCAAAATATTGGAACGAATATACAGCTCTGATATCTCGGCATTTGTCATTGCATACCCAGATAGAGCAGTCCGATTTGGATTTCCGTTACTTGAATGGTTGTGCCAAAAAAGTGGAGTTAAACTCTTGGTTCTCAATGAACGTAAATTATCCCCAGAGCAAGAACTCGTCGAAGATATCTTGTCCATCCTCCACTGTTTCTCTGCTAGGCTTTACGGACTCCGAAAATACCAAAAACAAGTCACGAAAGCGGTACAAGAAAAAACCTCGGAATCAGACGGTGAAGTTGACACCCAACAGTGTCTCAAAGATCAGGGTGTTTCCGTCTAAAGAACTCCATAAAGTTTGGAAAACTTGGCTTAATGCTTATCGTTGGATCTATAATTGGTCAGTAGCCATGCTTAAAAATGGTTATCAAGGTAGTGCTTATGATTTACAAAAACTAGCGAGAAAAGTTGATAGAGCAGATTGGGTAAAACAACTTCCAGGTCATCAATTACAAGAAGCAGTAGCCGATGCAATTGATAGTTTCAAGCAAGCAAAAGCCAATCAGGGTTCTGTTAAATTTAAATCTTGTCGAGAAACAAGCCAAGTTATTAAATTTAAAGCAGGAGACTTTAAAAAAAAATGCTGGTACCCAACAAAAGTAAAAGGCTTGTGTTATCGTTCACCTCAAGGTTTCCCTGAAGAATGCATATATGGAACTCAGTTAGTATGGATTAAAGGTAAATGGTACGGGATTTTTCCAGAATATATTGAACCTATCCCTACAGAAGAGAATAAAGTAATAGCTTTAGACCCAGGCGTTAGAACATTTATTACCGGTTTTGATGGTGAAACTTATGTAGAAATAGGTTATGGTGATATTGGCAGAATTCAGAGACTTTGTTATCAACTAGATCAGCTGATGAGTCGCATTGACTTAAGCTCGGCCAAACGCCAGAGACGTTCGCGAAGCGTGCGCCAAAGCGCAGCAATGAGAAAAGCTGCCCATCGATTACGCCAAAAAATCCAAGATTTAATTAAAGATTGCCATAATAAATCAGCCTCTTTTCTTGTTAATAACTACAAACTGATATTTTTGCCAACGTTTACGACTTCTGCAATGGTAGTAAAGTCAGCTAGGAAATTAAACAAGAAAACAGCTCGTAATCTGCTTACCTGGAGTCATTACAGATTTCGTCAACACTTAGTTCAGATGGCAGAACGTAGTGATGTAAAGGTAGTCTTGGTTAATGAGTCTTACACCAGTAAAACTTGTCCAAGTTGTGGACATATCCATGAAAAACTAGGTGGAAATAAAAAATTCCAATGTCCAAAATGTGATTTTTCGTTACCAAGGGACTGGAATGGCGCACGAAACATAATGATTCGTGCCTTGTCGGCAACAACCACCAGGTTTTCTCCTGGTGCTATACAGGTCATTCCTGCTACTGAGTAGGTTTAGATAGGTTAAATGTTGCACCTCCAAGAGAAGTCGGGATAATTTTTACTAAAGCAAGATGGCTTTTAGAGCTGGTGGTGCGTTACGGGACAAGCTATCCCAACCCTGACGACGGTGAAAATGATGGGTAGCAGGTCCCTAACGCACCCGACGCACTATCTGCAGATAACTAACAGCTAATAGCTGATAGCAACACCTAGAATTAAAACCCTAGAATCTAAAGGTGGTACGGATCGCTCCAACCCAAATCGTATCATTGTCATCATCGTGATTAGGATTAAAAATCACGTAGGCTCCTGGAGTAATCGTGATGTTCTGGCTAATCGGGAATTTGTACTGTGCCTCAATCAGGTAAGAAGTATCATCATCTTCATCAGCACCATCAATGTCGGTAGCCTTAGGTGGCACACCTCCCGCAAAACTCAGCACAGCTCCCTCTTTGCCTAAATCTAGGAAAGACAGGTTAGCTGACCAAGTTAAGATTTCAGCATTGTCACCTTCTTCCACCGCACCATTATCATCTTCTGCTTGAGCATCAACATAACCAAACCAACCGCCTAGGTGAATTTGTGAGTTCAGGCGAAGACTAGCTTGTGCTCCAAAGCGATTAGCAGAGGTAGCCGTCTCCCCAAAGGGTTGCTTGGCCAAGTCACTACCAGTGCTACCGGAAAGATTCACATCCTCTCCTGGCTGGTAGCTACGGACGTAGGTCAAAGATATCTCCAAGTTATCAATGGGGGAAATCCCCAATTGAGCGCCAGCGCTATAGGCACCATTGAACAATCCATCTCCTTGGGCAGGACTAGGCGCATCGCCATCATCAGCTAGATAAAGTAGTGATAGATTCACCGCATCACTAAATTCATAGGTTAAACCGGCACCAGCCCCCTCTGGTCCGCGAAGGGTTACGGGGTTGCGGCGGACAAACCGCGATAAGCCACCAGTGCCACTGCTTTCCAGGAAGGGGTTCGTCGGGTCAAAAGGGTCATCCAAGGCCAGCCCAGATGTTCCCACATAAGCCGTGGTTTTTGTACCAATGGGGAAACGGTAGAACACGTCAGGAATTTCAACATCGTTGCCACTATCCGCATCATGACCCAAGCGAGCCATGTCGGTACCGGTCACATCACTGAGTTGAGTAAAGTTTCCTGCCTCCAAACGAATTCTCAACCGGTCTTTCCCGGTGAAGCTGGTATTTAAGTTCAAACGTACCCGGTTGCTGAAGGTAATGTTTTCATCAATGCCATCCCCACTACCATCAGCTTGTTCTTCTCCAAAGGCACCAGCGAAGGTAAAGATCACCTCCCCTTTTAGTTTGGTGGTGGTAGAGAACTGATGGTCTTCTAGGAAAGCTACTCGACCTTCTAAGTTATCCACCCGTGCCCCTAGGGTAGCCAATTCTGCTTCAAACTCCTGAATCAGCCGTTGCAGGGTTTCCAGGTCTTCCCGGGTAATAAAATCTGCCGTGCTAGCCGCAATTAACCGCTCAATTTGGTTCAAGCAAGCATTCAAACCAGCTGCAAACTCATAACGAGTAGTTGCCCGGTTTCCACGGAATGTGCGGTTAGGATAACCAGCAATACAACCATACCGTTCTACCAGAGAGCGCAAAGCTTCATAGGCCCAGTCACCAGGAGATACATCCCGCAGTTGAGAAACACTGGTGACCTGGTCTAGCTCATCTACATTTGTGCCTTCGTTGTTGTAGATATTGATTTGTTGTAGAACTTCCGAGTTAGACTCACTGGTCGCCTGAGCAACGGTTAGCTCTTGTGGAGCCACTTGAGTTTCAGTAGAAGATTCCTCAAGGCTGGGAGCACCATAGGCACTGTTAGCCACCAGCAGCGAAGCCCCTAGCAAAGCTGGACTATATTTGATCGTATTCCAAAAAACTGTTGACATCAGTTGTCAATCAACCTCACACCTAGTAGACAACACTCTTGGACTCAACGCAGTCCGCAAGTTTTTCCTACAACCACTAAAATTCGTTAGTTATAGGACAACTCTGGATTAGCATATCATTTTTTTGTGATTTTTCGAGAAAGATACTCATCCTCGATTTTAGTCACTTACGATAGCAGTTGAACTAACCAACAGAGCAATGGGGTCTGTGCGAAGTGCGATTATAGGGGTGAGGTTGAAGGGCAAGTAAAGCTTTCTCCTAAACTAGTCAGCTATCAGCTGATAACTTACAACTGATAGCTGATAGCAAACCTTATAATTTTTACTTAGAATTTTTACCTAGAACTTAAAGGTGGTACGGATCGCTCCAACCCAAATCGTATCATTGTCATCATCGTGATTAGGATTGAAAATCACGTAGGCTCCTGGAGTAATCAGGATGTTCTTGCTAATCGGGAATTTGTACTGTGCCTCAATCAGGTAGGACGTATCCTCATCTTCGTCACCCCCATCAATTTCCGTAGCCTTAGGTGGCATACCCCCGGCAATACTAAACACAGCTCCCTCTTTGCCTAAATCCACGAAAGACAGGTTAGCTGCCCAAGTGACAATGTCAGCATTGTCACCTTCTTCCACCGTACCATTATCATCTTCAGCGATCGCATCAATATAACCAAACCAACCGCCTAGGTGAATTTGTGAGCTCAGGCGAAGACTGGCTTGTGCTCCAAAGCGATTAGCTGAGGTAGGCACGGCGTTGCCGAAGGGGCGCTTAGCCAGGGAACTACCAGTGCTACCGGAAAGATTGATATCCCCTTCTCGTTGGTGGCTACGGACGTAGATCAAAGATAAATCCAAGTTATCAATGGGGGAGATAGCCAGTTCAGCACCAGCACTATAGGAACCATTGAACAATCCTAAGCCCTCGCCAGGATTAGGCGCATCACCATCATCAGCCAAATAAAGTACTGATAGTTTCACCGCATTACTAAATTTATAGCTGAAACCGGCACCAGCTCCCTCTGCTCCGCGAAGGGTTAGGGGGTTACGGCGGTTAAACCGGGATAAGGCACCACTGCCACTGCTTGCCAGGAAGGGGTTGGTCGGGTTGAAAATGTTATCCAAGTCCAGGCCAGTGGTTCCCACATAACCCCTGAATTTCTTACCAATGGGGAAACGGTAGTACAAGTCATTAATCTCAACATCGTTGCCACCACCGGCATCATGACCCAAGCGAGCCATGTCGGTACCAGTCACACCAGCGAGACTTGTAAAGTTTCCTGCCTGCAAACGAGTTCTCAACCGGTCTTTACCGGTGAAGCTGGTATCGAAGTTCAAACGTACCCGGTTGCTGAAGGTAATGTTTTCATCAATATCATCCCCACTACCATCAGCTTGTTCTTCCCCAAAGGCACCAGCGAAGGTAAACAGAACCTCCCCTTTTAGTTTGGTGGTGGTAGAGAACTGATGGTCTTCTAGGAACGCTACTCGACCTTCTAGGTTATCCACCCTTGCCCCTAGGGTAGCCAATTCGGCTTCAAACTCTTGAATCAGCCGTTGCAGGGTTTCCAAGTCTTCCCTGGTAATAAAATCAGCGGTGCTCGCCGCAATTAACCGCTCAATCTGGTTCAAGCAAGCATTCAAACCAGCTGCAAATTCATAACGGGTAGTTGCCCGGTTTCCACGGAATGTGCGGTTAGGATAACCAGCAATACAGCCATAGCGTTCTACCAGAGAGCGCAGAGCTTCATAAGCCCAGTCACCAGGAGATACGTCCCGCAGTTGGGAAACACTGGTGACCTGGTCGATCGAATTTACATTCGTGCCCTCGTTGTTGTAGATATTGATTTGTTGTAGGATTTCCGAGTTAGACTCACTGGTCGCCTGAGCAACCGTTAGCTCTTGTGGAGCCACTTGAGTTTCAGTAGAAGATTCCTCAAGGCTGGGAGCACCATAGGCACTGTTAGCGACCAGCAGCGAAGCCCCTAGCAAAGCGGGACTATACTTGATAGTATTCCAAAAAACTGTTGACATAAGTTGTCAATCAACCTCACACCTAATAGACGACACTATTGGACTCAACGCAGTCCGCATCTTTTTCCTACAACCACCAAAATTCGTTAGTTATAGGACAACTCTGAAGTAGCATATCATTTTTTTTGTGCTCAGGGGAGCTAGCTTTTCGATAAAAATATTCGATTGTAGTGACGCACGATACCAATCTTTTGAAGCAACGGAGCAATAGCTGTCTGTGCGGTCTAGATCATACCGGTTGAGGTTGAAGGGGAGGTAAGGCTTTGGTAATAGTCAGGTTAAGAAGAAGGCTTTTATGTTTAGGGCTAGCATATTATTTGGCTAGGCTATGATATAGCAATCCTAATTGCAACGTCAACAAGCAAGGGGAGCAAATTCTTACCCATTGTTGCCCTCTTGGTTTGTTATGGTATGTAAAAACTCAGATCAGATTGCTATAGTCGTGAACCTAACGGCCAGGAGTAACTCCTGAACGTTGACCAGTGACAATATAAGAGACTCGTTGACCAATATTGGTAGCATGGTCAGCCATTCGTTCTAAATGGCGAATCACTAGTCCTAGTAAAAGAATTGGTTCAACAACACCCTTGATATCCCGCTGACTGGCCAAGGTTTGATAAAGTTGGTCATAAGCATCGTCTACTGTATCGTCCAGCTTTTTGACCGTTTGCCCAGCAATGGCATCTAAATCTGCTAGGGCTTTCAAACTTGTTGCCAGCATCGCTTGGGCATGATGAGACATCAGTTCCACCTCTGGCATACAGGGATGGGGTGGATAAGGAAACAGCTTTATTGATAGTTCTCCCAGGTCTTCAGCATAATCACCAATGCGCTCTAAGTCTCTTACCAGTTGCATAAAGGCACTCAGCAGTCGTAAATCTTGGGCAACGGGAGATTGCAGAGCCATTAGCGTGACACATTCCATCTCAATTTGGTGATAGTAGCCATCAATGCGCTTATCAAGAGAGGCAAGATGTTGGGCAGTCTCGAGATTGCGCTCAAAGAGCGCTTGATGGCTGAGTCGAAAAGATTGCTCTACCAGAGCCCCCATACGCAAAACATCA
>NZ_JAAHHS010000279.1 GCF_010692395.1 Moorena sp. SIO3H5 | reverse complement strand
TGGGTGCGGAGGGGGGGAGAGTAACTGGCCGCTAGGGGGGCAAGATGTATTTGTTTGCCTGAGTCTTATCGGGATCTTCAGTTTGTTGGTGGTTGGCACCTATATGCTAATCAGTGACCTCTCCAAAGAAGAAAGTCGTGGCACCTTGAACTTTCTGCGCCTGGCACCTCAGTCAAGCCGGAGCATCCTAGGTGGCAAACTACTGGGGGTACCAGCATTGCTTTATCTAGCAGTTGGTTTCGCCTTACCATTGCATTTTTGGGCAGCTATTGCTGGTCAAATCCCGTTGATTGAGCTTTTAGGATTTTACACCGTTATCGGTACCAGTTGCCTGTTTTGCTATAGTATGGCCCTACTATTTGGTTTATTTGGCAGATTTCTGGGAGGTTTCCAAGCTTGGATAGGTGCAGGTGCTGTACTCATCTTCTTGTGGATCACGACCATGGTGATTGATAACGCTGGTGTCAGCCATTACCCAGCCGACTGGCTGACTTTGTTTAATCCCACCATTGTCTTACCGTACCTGATTGATTCTAATTCGTTTGATCCGAATAGTTTTTATCCTGTTGAGCGTAGTTTCCAAGATTTGCGCTGGTTTGGTATCCATATCGGTACCAGTTTCTGGACTATGGCTGGTTTTATTGTCCTCAACTACGGTGTTGGGAGCTACTGGTTTGGGCAAGGGCTAAATCGTTGCTTCCATAACCCTAAGGCTACCCTGATTAACAAGCAACAGAGTTACTGGCTGACCGCTAGCTTTGAAGCAGCGATGTTAGGATTTGCCCTCAACCCTCAAGTCAAAAACTGGCGTGGTTATACCCATGGCTTAGAACAGAATTCACAGATGCTGCTGGTGTTCAATGTTGTGCTGTTTCTAGCTCTGATTGCTGCCTTGAGCCCCCATCGACAAACCTTACAAGATTGGGCCCGTTACCGACATCAGGATCGGACTTTCCGCAAAAAAGGAGGGCTGATAGCTGACTTAATCTGGGGTGACAAAAGTCCAGCTGTGGTGGCAGTGGCAATAAATTGTGCGATCGCATCTGCGATGTTGCTGACGTGGATATTACTTTGGCCTGCCAATGATTACAAGATAACTGCCCTGTTGACACTGTTGCTCAATAGCAGTCTGATCATGATTTACGCCACAGTTGCTCAGTTAATGCTGTTGATGAAAACAAAGAAGCGAGCCGCTAGTGCAGTAATAGCGGTAGGAGGATTGATTTTCTTACCCCCCATGCTGTTCTGGATTGGGTCGATGACTCCCTATGAGACTCCTGCTATATGGCTATTTTCGGTATTTCATTGGGGTGTTTTGCCCTATGCTAATGGAAGTGTTTTCTTGGCCATCATTGGTCAGTCCCTAGCCCTAACGTTATTGAACGTAAACCTAGGACGACAATTGCAACAAGCAGGAGAATCAACAACCAAAGCCTTGCTTTCTGGAAAAACCCAATTACCCGTCACTGCTGATTAAGTTTTTTAGACGACCTAAGGGTTGTTTTGACCCTTAGGTAGAGCGTCGAGCAACTTTCCTAAAACTTTCCTAACTTAGTCGGTGTTTTTCTGCTAATTATCGCGAAACGTTTGAACATAAAATATAGTGTGGAGTGTTTAGCTTTATCCCAAGGCTTCGCTCCTATTTTTTTAGTGTTTAAAATGTCATACTTGATCTAGTTTAACCTAAAATATATTACCAGTAAAAAAATATTGTAATTTATATAAATTATTTTTAAGTGTATTGAAATAATCAAATAGTATTACTATTCCCGATTCCCGATTCCCGATTCCCGATTTCCTCAAAGATAAATTTCAAACTTGATGCCAGTTGAAATTATTTAGCACTACAAAAAAAATAATACTAAAAATTAGATTATAAATTTTTCCTAAAGCATAACTAGTTAGAGTTACCACTGGCATACAATCGTAGACTGATTTATATATTTTATGCTTCTAGCTTATAACTAGAACCAGAGTGCTGAAAGTAAAAATACTGCCAAGTTGTCTGGACAGTTCCATATATTAAGAGTAAACTGAAACACAAAACCCATAGTGTATAATTAACAGTTATTCTAAAATTCTGCTCAGCTATTATCAGCAATCTAACACCATTAACAGCATAGGTGTTATTGACCTTGGCGAATTTAATTCCCCACAGGTCGCACCGAAGGACCTGATCTACCACTAGAGGTGATAAGCGTGCAATCCCAAGTAATCTCAACAACCCCAGGCTCATCAACTACCCCCACTCGCCGCACAGGAGCATTTGCTCTAATGGATAGTCTCCACCGTCACGGTGTGACCCATATCTTCGGCTATCCCGGTGGAGCAATTCTACCTATCTATGACGAACTATACCACTGGGAAGATGCTGGTAAAATACAGCACATCCTAGTCCGACACGAGCAAGGAGCATCCCACGCTGCTGATGGTTATGCCCGTGCTACAGGCAAAGTCGGTGTGTGTTTTGCTACATCTGGTCCGGGAGCCACTAACCTAGTTACCGGTATAGCTACCGCTCACATGGACTCAATTCCTCTAATCTGTGTAACCGGTCAAGTCGCCCGTCCTGCCATTGGTTCTGATGCCTTCCAGGAAACCGATATCTATGGGATTACTTTGCCCGTTGTCAAACACTCTTATGTGGTGCGTGACCCTGCTGATATGGCGCGGATTGTTGCTGAAGCTTTCCACATCGCTAGCACCGGACGTCCTGGACCAGTCCTGATTGACATACCCAAAGACGTGGGTTTAGAGGAATGTGACTACGTACCTCTGGAAGCTAATCAACTCAAGTTGGTGGGCTATCGTCCCACACTAAAAGGCAATCCCCGCCAAATTAACCAAGCCCTAAATTTAATTCGGCAAGCACGACGACCCCTGCTTTACGTTGGTGGTGGAACCATTGCTGCTGGTGCCCATGACGAACTGCGCCAACTAGCAGAAATCTTCCAAATTCCGGTAACTACCACGTTGATGGGTAAGGGAGCATTTGATGAATCCCATCCCTTATCGCTAAAAATGCTGGGGATGCATGGCACTGCCTATGCTAACTTTGCTGTTAGTGAGTGTGACCTGCTGATTGCTGTAGGGGCGCGATTTGATGACCGGGTGACCGGGAAACTAGATCAGTTTGCCTCTCACGCTCAAGTCATTCACATCGACATTGATCCCGCTGAGGTGGGTAAAAACCGCTATCCCCAAGTACCGATTGTAGGGGATGTGCGTCGGGTTTTGCAAGATATGTTGCGCCGTTACCAGGAAATGAATATCTCAGCAGAACCTAATCAAACCCAGGAGTGGCTCGCACGGATTAACCGTTGGCGTCAGGACTATCCCTTGCAGGTGCCTGAATACCCCGATAGTCTATCTCCCCAAGAAGTGATTGTAGAGGTAGGGCGTCAAGCACCTAAAGCTTACTACACCACGGATGTCGGTCAACATCAGATGTGGGCAGCCCAATTTCTTAATAATGGACCGCGCCAGTGGATTTCCAGTGGGGGATTGGGAACTATGGGCTATGGCATGCCAGCAGCCATGGGAGTCCAAGTAGCATTACCCGATCAGCAAGTGATTTGTATTGCTGGTGATGCTAGTATTCAGATGAATATCCAGGAACTGGGTACCCTCGCCCAATATGGCATCAATGTTAAAACTGTGATTATTAACAACGGTTGGCAGGGCATGGTGCGCCAGTGGCAACAAGCCTTCTTTGGGCAGCGTTATTCCTCTTCAAATATGGAAGTCGGGATGCCGGATTTTGTGCAACTGGCTCAGGCCTACGGGGTTAAGGGCATGATAGTTACTAGTCGGGATGAACTACAGGATGCGATCGCACAAATGCTAGCCTACGATGGTCCTGTCTTGTTAGATGTTCATGTCACCAAAGACGAGAATTGTTACCCAATGGTAGCCCCTGGTAAGAGTAATGCCCAAATGATCGGTTTACCAGAAAAACCAATCATCAAGAACCCTACGGAGCTAATCTATTGCAGTAACTGTGGTGCCAAGAATGTAGCAACTAACAATTTTTGTCCTGAGTGCGGCACCAAGCTTTAATCTTTGGCGTTGCTGATTAATGGGATTATTTCCGGTAATGGATAATTGCTAATTCACTATTGGCTAACTAGCCAAGTCTAATTCATATCATTCCTGAGTTCAGCAAAGCTTATAATTTCTAATTTACCTTACTTACTTCGCTCACCAGCGGAGTATTTTTTTGTTTAAGTATCGTCAGTTTAATCGAACTTATTGCTCAGGTATAAGCTATCAGCTTATGGAATGGCTAATAGCTAATCCTAAATTACCTGCCAGATTGATCATCTTTGAGTGTAATCATACATAAGTTAGACATTCGTATACGTTATCCCATACATTAGTCTCCGATAATCATAACATAAGCAACCTAGAGGAGCTATTTAGGAATCAAGATTCTAGTGATAATTGTTAATAGTGAATCCTATTGACTACCCAAGAATCTGCTACTCGTTTGAAAAGGCTGTGTGTGCATCTACAGTTGCGACCAAAGGCCGGATTCCCCAGCCTAGGAGGCGCGCACATAAGTGATTTGGGATTGGCACAACAAGCACTAATCAACCCTGAGTGAGACTAAGATTACTAGATTGGTATTCTAGAGGTGCGACCCGTGGCGAATTTAAGCCTGCAACATAATATATATTTTTGGAGCCATCGGTAATCGTAATCCAATTATCAATTACCAAAAGGTAATATTTATTCGTTACAGGCATTGCTAATAATTGGAATAACTAAAAATCACTCTTAAGTCAACATTAATTCAAACCCTTATTGCTATTGTATATGATTAATACTAAGATAGTTCGGAATGGCCTAGCTCTCCTAGCTAGTAGCTTACTATTCACCCCCACTGCTGGTTTGGCTAGCTCTCCTCGTCAGGGTCAAGTTGAAACTAAATTAATCGCAGCAGCAAAGTATTTAAGAAACAGCGAGTATATGCCAACTCATCGACCGGTAGTAAATAGACTTTCCCGGAACCAAGTCGATGCATTTACCCTGGAGCTAGAAGCTGGTAAATCTTATACCTTAGTAAGTTTTTGTGATGATGCTTGTCTCGATATTGACCTAGGTCTGTATGATAACAATGGCCAAACCGTTGACTATGATACTGACTATGGTCAATATCCCATTGTTCAAGTTACCCCTCGCGGCACTGGTAAATTTATGGTTAAAGTGGGTATGCCCCACTGTGTAAGCTCTTCATGCTATTACGGGGTGGGGATATTCGCGAAATAGATCAAGACGATTGATCTTCCTTCCCATTTTGAAAAATTCATGCTATTATAATATGTGGTTCGGATCGACGCGATCGCAACGCCCAAACCTTGTCAGGACCGGAAGGTAGCAGCAATAAGGGATGCTTACGATAGGCGTGGACTCCGAGCCACTCTCGTAGCCACCACAAATATCGAGAAAACATAGCCACAAAACCATACACTTCCCTTCAGTTGTGGGTAAATTCAGGTTTTGTAGCTTCTGATATCACAAGAATTTATGGAAGTAGTGGGATAAAACACTTATCTTGTTTTACCGCTTCCCTGCCCCCTGCTCCCTATTGCCAGACTTGCGATCTAGCATAACAAGTACGTAATAGCCTCTAATTATTCGAGATCACCTCGATAATTTCAGTATCTGAAATCATTTCGCCATTATGAACTAAATCCTGATGATTGTTGGAATTTAAGGTAACCTTGATTTCATTTCTACCAGGTTCAAGCTTGCCAATATGGTACCAATTGCTATAAATCCTGTTAATTTTTTTGCCATTGATGTATAGATGTCCATGTCCTTCTCCTGGTTGATGGGCTTTGCTAGCATTCTTGGGAGAAAATTGGAAGTTAGAAACCTTTATTTCTAAATTCCATCCCGTCATCGGATCTGGATACACCACTAGGTCAACATCTGGAACAGGTTGACCAGAAGGAATTTCCATGGTGCCATGATGATGACCCATACCTTCACCATGGTTGCTACTGCTGCCAGCCTTGTGATTATGGTGATTATGCTCCATCTCTTTACTATGGTGATTACCGGTTTCGGTTTTATTACCATGGAGCTGTTCAGAATCTAGATCGTCTTGGCTAGCCATTGCACAAGCACTACCTAGTAAGCTGATAGTTAGTAAACTGGCTGCTCCTAATCTAAAAATAGTTCTAACTCCTGAAAATAGTGCTAACTGCTGATGGGTAAGTAGGATTTCTTTGGGTCGGTAACTTAATAAGGTCTTGCTCATCCGATCGACAATTGTTGTTTATACCATGGACTTTTATAAATTGCCCATGGTATTGTATATCAGGTTAGATAAATTGTCAATATACAAGCTGTAAAACCTAGTAATTAGTGTAGGTAATTAGTGTAGGTAATTAGTGTAGGTAATTAGTGTAGGTAAGCAGTCAGAGGTGAGCTAAAAGCTCACGCGTGCGCGTTCAGCAGTCAGCTTAAAATAAACCTCTTTCCGGAGAATTTAATATTGATAGATTAATGAGAAGTGAAAGTATGGATAAAAGTTTTTGGCCTATGGCCACGCTAGGGCAACAGCTTTGTGGCACAGGCTTTGGCCTATGGCCACGCTGTGCGAACGACGCTGTGAACTAACGCACGATTAAACAAATGCTTACCTCTTTATTTAAAAGCGATTAGCGCGTAGCGCTAATCGCTGTTCGCTGATAGCTATTATCTTACCATTACCAACCTACTTCTTGAGCTACTCCATACAATTCTTCTAAATGTCGGCAAAAATCACTGTAGGTTCCAATTGGGCGTGCGTCTAATCCAGTTAAATCTAAATTTTCTTCAGTACTTTTCTGTTGGAGGTCTACTCCTTCCTGCTTGTTCCGCATATTTAATCGGTAAGCATTTTGGTCTGGATAAATTTCAAAAATTATCTCGATCGCGTCTTCATAGGTATCTAAGGAAAGACTGAGATCGAAGGGCTTTCCAGGTAAAACCAAGCTTATGCTGTCATAGCCTGTTACTTCTTCTGTGTAAAAAACTTGGGATTCGGACATGGTGATAATTATTTGAGTCCAGGCAGGAAAGCTAGTCATGTTTCTTCTCCTTTAGGTAATGATATAAATGCCCCTGGGCTTAACCTGGAACTAGCATGGAACGCAATAAAAACACCGACGCTACTGTTGAGCAATAGGTGATTCACAACGGCACTAGGGAGGTTATCCCAATAAACAATACTAAGAGCTAATTCGTAAAGTAAATCTTAATAAGTATTAAAGCCTTGCTATGATTGTATTTTAGCTATTAAATAGTTCAATTGCTCTATGTTGACGCAAGCCTTATCCTAAAAGGTTTAGTGCGAGTTTACGAATCAGCTCTAAAAATAAAAATAGTAGGGTAACTATGATAGCAATAATGACGAAGGATGTGAGCGCCCAACCCCGTTGATGGCGCTTAAAGGCTTTGATACTCTTCCAACGGCGACTTTTCCATGCCCACTCATTGCCCTTGATGCCCAAAATAATCCCCATCACTGGCCAAGCCAGAAATCCAGTCACTAAGGATAGATCCGTCCAGGCAATCAGTCCAATCCAAACTTGATTGGTGACACACCACAAACCTGGTAGACAAAAAGCACCCCAGTTCCAGCCTTGAATCTCTGCTGGCACCGGCACAGATTCGTTAAACACTTGCTTACAACCGGAATTATTGATGGGAGTTGGTGGTGGGTAGGATTTAGACTGGGGAGTTACAGCTACAGTACCCTTAATTTCTGTTTCTCTAACTTTAGAATCATCAGAATAATCGGTTCCGATTAGGTTTAGAACCTCTTGAGCAGATTGGAATCGCTCAGAGGGTTGGGATGCTAGCAAACGAGATAGGATGCTATTAAACTCTGGGGATAAAGTTACTTCTTCTTCAGTTCGCCAGTTGAGGGTATAAGGATCAACCAGTTCCTGGGGCTGTTTACCAGTCATCAGTACTAGTGCTGTTACTCCCAAAGCATACAGGTCACTATGGGGAGCAGCAATCCCTAGGCGTAGCTGTTCATCAGGTGCATAGCCAACTTTACCTAGACAAGTCCCACCAGCGTAGATGGCAGAGTTTTGCCCACTCGTTACAGGAGTATTCACTTCTAGAGCAATTTGTTTGACACCACCCAAGTCAATTAATACTGGTACTCCATCGGAAGCACGACGGATAATATTGTCTGGAGCAATATCCCGGTGAATTATGCCTAATTGGTGCAGGTAGCTTAAGACCGGGAGCAATTGCTGAAACAGTTGGATAATTTCGGTTTCGCTGAACCGTTGCCCTTTACTTACTCGTTCTTCAAGTAAGGTTTGATAGGTTTTTCCTTCAATGTAGTCTTGGACGAGAAACAACCGTTTGCCATCCCGAAAAAATTCCCAGAATCTTGGAATTTGGGGGGATGAAAGCTTATGCAGCATGGTTGCTTCCCTTTGAAATAGTTCTTCGGCTTTTTCAATGGGTTGGGTGCCCTGGTTTCTTGGAGTCAGCTCTTTGAGGGTTACTAGTTCATTAAAGCGTCCAGTGTCTTTGGCCAGGTAGGTTTTGCCAAATCCCCCTTGTCCTAAGGTGCGCTGAATTATGTAGCGATCGCGTAATCGGCTTCCAGTCTCTAATCTATGGTCTAGATTACTATGGTCTAATGAATTGTCTAGATTAGTATGCTCTAGATTAGTCTCTAGGGGACTGGTACTGGAAGGAGATAGAGAGGCACCACAACGAGAGCAAAAACTTGCCCGACTGGGATTGATTTGCTCACATATCATACAAGTGATTGAATTCATGGCTCCACTCTTTTGAATACCACCTGGGTTCATGGCGTTGCTGCCTAGTTAATTGGTATGATAATTGCCACTAGAATTGGCTCGATATGATCTATTTTAGCCAGGATGAAAAAAATTACAGTTCATTCAAATGTGATGCTTGGGGTAAGTGTTGTTGACCGTTGATGGTTAATTGTCAAGGAATTGTTAACTAATTATCAACGGAAGGCAGCAATATTAATAAGACTTAATAAAAAATAGTTAATAAGAAATATTGAAAAATTGAGCAATTTCGCAAATATTAACTATTTCGCTATTAAAATTCAAAGTTATGTGCGTAGAACGTGGGTGATGGTGCAAATAACAGGAACAACAAAGTTACTGGGTGTGATTGGTGATCCAGTGGAACATTCGTTATCACCACTGATGCATAACCGAGCGATCGCATCCTTGGATCTCGATTATGTCTACCTAGCTTTACCGGTAAAATCAGCAGATTTGAAAAATGCGATCGCTGGTTTTGAGGCGATTGGTCTAGTGGGCTTCAGTATCACTATTCCCCACAAACAGACTATCATCCCTTTGTTGTCGGAAATTTCAACAGTGGCTCAAGGGGTGGGAGCAGTGAATACTGTTTATCGCACCGATCAGGGTTGGATTGGTACGAATACCGATATCGAAGGATTTATCTCCCCGTTGCAAGGGTATAACCGGGATTGGAGTCAAACTACTGTAGTCATTTTGGGGTGTGGTGGTGCAGCACGAGCTGTAGTAGTCGGTTGTGCTGAGCTCGGTTGTACTGAGATTCATGTGCTTGGCCGCAATCAGGAAAAGTTAGGTAAATTTCAGGACAGCTGGATTAATTCTGACCTTGCTATTACTATTCATACTCATCCTTGGGAACAACTACCGGAACTCCTGGCCCAAGCCAATTTGTTGGTTAATGCTACTCCGGTGGGAATGTATCCCAAGGTCGAGCAGTCTCCTGTGGATCAGCTAGCCATGGCCAGGTTGCCGGAAAATGCGATCGCTTATGACTTGATTTATACTCCTAATCCCACTCAGTTTTTACGACAAGCCAAAGAACAGGGCGCGATCGCAATTGATGGATTGGAAATGCTGGTGCAACAGGGAGCAGCCGCTTTCAAAATGTGGTTAGGACAAACTCCGCCAGTGGAAATTATGCGTCACGCTCTGCAGGAGAAATTGGGATTGTTGAAAACTTAGCTAAAATTTATGGCGTTGCTGAATCTTCGCGCTGAATAGGAGTAGAGTGGGCATCCTGCCCGCACGAAAATATATTGAAACTGGCAAGATGCCAGTTCTACGCCTGATGCCAGTTCTACGCCTGATGCCAGTTCTACCCCTGATGCCAGTTCTACCCCTGATGCCAGTTCCACCCCTGATGCCCATTCTACAGGTGCGACCCAAGTCCGCGAGGTATTGCTCGGGGGCTTGGGTCGC
>NZ_JAAHHS010000278.1 GCF_010692395.1 Moorena sp. SIO3H5 | reverse complement strand
TCTGGATTCGGATTCTAGTCTTAACGACCTTTGACAATGATGACTATGTGTTCCAGTCTCTTCAGGCTGGGGCATTGGGCTATTTGCTTAAAAGCACTCCAGCCCCTAAGGTGGCAGCGGCCATTCGCAGTTTGCATCAGGGATACAGCCAATTAGGTCCTACCATCGCTCCGAAGGTGTTTTCTCAACTGAATAATACCCAACCTGAACGGGAAAAAACAGATTATCATGCTCAATTCAATCAGCGGGAACTAGAGATCCTGAAGCTGTTGGGACAAGGTAAAAGCAATCGAGAAATTGCAGCCGCCCTTAATCTGACCCAAGGCACGATTAAAAATCATCTAACTAATATTTTCTGTGAGTTGGATGTTCGCGATCGCACTCAGGCTGCCCTCTGGGCTCATCAGCATCTTTAATGTGCATGATATTAAACTATTTTATAACAATTCTACAACTTGTGAGGTACAAATATCTAGGTTAATGGGAGCATGGAGCATGGAGCAGGGAGCAGGGAGCAGGGAGCAGGAAGCAGGTAAGAGAGAAGAGGCAACAGCCAATAGTCAAACAATTATGTGTACCTCATGAGTCCTATAAACGCTATAGATTAGGACGTTAACTGAACAGCAAAATCAACTCTCAATACGAAAATTTTCGATTGCGATCGCACCCAACTGTTTCAGGGTTGCTTTCTGTGCCTCAGTTAATCCTGTCACTCCATTGATATTCATGGCTTCGTAGAGTCTCGGAGCTCTGAGAATTTTCAGGCACTTCCCGGTCTTAGTGTCCCAAAGCCTCACCGTTTGGTCTTGAGAGCCACTAGCAATAATTTGACCATCCTCACTAAAGGCAACAGAAGAGATTAGATGGGTATGTCCGGTGCAAGTGTGGCGGCATTCCCCTGTGGAAACATCCCACACCTTGACAGTTTGGTCGTGAGAGCCGGTAGCGATAGTTTTGCCATCGGGACTGAATGCCACGGAAAAGACCCAATTGTTGTGACCGCGTAATAGTTTAGAGCATTCACCCGTACTCAAATCCCAGAGGCGTATTGTTTCGTCTGTACTACAACTGGCCAGGATAGTATCGTTAGGGCTAAAAGCGACGGATTTGACCCGTTTACCATGTCCCTGTAAAATTTTAAAGCATTCCCCTGTGCTGACATCCCACAGCCTCACCGTTTTGTCTGTATTGCTACTCGCCAAGGTTTTACCATCACTACTAAAAGCCACTGACCAGATCGGATTAGTATGTCCTTCCAAAGTCCTGACGCAGTGACCAGTACGCTGATCCCAAAGCCTAACAGTTTGGTCAGCACTGCCACTGGCTAGGGTTTTTCCATCACCGCTGAAAGTGACCGAATAGATCCAATCAGTATGTCCGTGCAAAATCTTTAAGCATTCTCCCGTATTGATATCCCACAGCCTGATTGTTTCGTCTCTACTGCTACTAGCTACGGTTTTACCGTCACTACTAAAAGCCACTGAACAGACGTGAGCAGTATGTCCGTGCAAAATACTGATACAGCGATCGCTATGATAATCCCATAGTCTGACTGTATGGTCGTTACTGCCACTAGCCAAGGTTTTCCCATCAGGACTGAAAGCCACTGGAAATACCCAATCAGTACTTCCCTGCCAAGTTTTCAAGCATTGACCAGTGCCCCAATCCCAAAGTCTGACAGTTTGATCTAAACTCACACAGACTAGGGTGTTACCTTGAGGGCTAAACGCCACAGAAAAGATCTGATTAGTATGTCCATGCAAGGTTCTCAGGCAAATACCAGTGTGGTAATCCCATAACCTGACAGTATGGTCGCCACTACCAGTAGCTAGGGTTGTGCCGTCAGTGCTAAACGCCACTGAGTAGACTCCACTACTATGTCCGGTGTGACTACTAACACAGCTACCAGTGCTAGCATCCCAAAGTCTTACAGTGTGGTCATTACTGCCACTGGCTAGGGTTTTGCCGTCAGTGCTAAACGCCACTGAGCGTACTCCACTGGTATGTCCAGTACAAGTTCTAAGCCAACTACCAGTGCTAGCATCCCAGAGTCTGACAGTGTGGTCATCACTGCCACTGGCTAGGGTTTTGCCATCAGTACAAAAAGCCACTGATCTCACAGAACCGGTATGTCCAGTAAAGGTGTTAAGGCATTGACCCGTGTCACCATCCCAGAGTATTACGGTGTTGTCGCTACTACCACTAATCAGGGTATTACCTTGAGGATTAAAAGCAACTGAGAACACTTGATTAGTATGTCCAGTAAAAGTTTGCAAGCAGCTGCCATCACTGACTTGCCATAACTTGACGGTATGGTCAGCACTACTACTGGCTAAGGTTTTACCATCCCCACTAAACGCAACAGAGCGTACCCAATTAGTGTGACCCTCACAGATTACCAGTAATTTACCAGTTTGCACATGCCATAGGCGAATCTCAAAATTTGTATCAGAGATTGCCAACATCCTCCCATCTGGACTAAATGCTGCCGATAACATATTCCCTAGGGTTTCAGTAAACACTGAGCCAGCCAAGTCACAGCCAGCGAAATTGACATTATGTAATGTCAGTCCCTGTAGGTTGGCTTGCCAAACTGTCAGACCAGAAAAGTCATAGCCGTTTAAATCAAGCTGTAATTGACTCAGTAAATTAATAGTATTACCACTGACATATCCCATCTGGAGAGTAGATTTTTTAACCCCAGGAGTCGGGGCGCGGAGCATTGAGAGGATTTCCAGGAGATGATTTTCCAGCTGTTTTGTAGAACCAAAACTAGAGAGTAATTTCTCAATAATCGGTTCTAGAATCAGACAGACTTGAGCATCCCGAACATAGTCAGGGGCGCTGGCTTTGACTAGGCAGTGAGTGCGGAAGATAGCGATATTTTGACTAATAATCTCTTCAGGAATCTGCTTGATGAGTCGATTAATCATGTATTCCATGACTACAGGTTGTTGGGTAAACCCAGTTGAAGTTTTCTCAATCAATGACCGCCGTTGTAGAGACCCTACAGCTTCTAAAATATCAGTAGCGCATAGGTAGCATACAAAGTCTTCTTGCAGTTCTTCAAGAGAAATGGGTTCCCGATTGATAGCTAGCCAGTACATCAGTTCCTTTTCTGTGGAGGTAAGGCGCTGAAAGTGCCGATCTAGTAAATCCCGAATATCATCAAAAATGAATGATCCTTCTTTTAAAAAATCCAGAAACTGAGCAATATTGCTATCAAAAAAGTCTCTGACTGCACAGGCTACCATCTTTAAGGCTAAAGGATTTCCGGCATAACGCTCAATTAGGGTCATCCATTCCGTGTCATCCCCAATAAAATTTCCCTTTTCCTTAATGATTTCCTGTCCATGGGTTTCTGGTAAACCTTTGAGTGGGAAGCAGCGAACGGGTAAGGCTTCCCCCTCCAGAATGCTCAAGTCTTGAGGTGGCTCTCGGGAAGTCATCACTAGGCAGCTGTTGTGGGAAGTTTCCCCAATAGTTCTGAGTAGCTCACCGTATCCAGCATATCCCTCTCGATAGCCACCGGTGCGAGAACCACTTTCGAGAATCGATTCGGTATTATCAAGAACCAGCAGGCAACGCGCCGTCTGTAAATACTGAATCAATCGCAAAATTTTGCCATCCACAGAGGAAGGTAAATTCGTTTCCTGCTGCACAGACAGAAATTGAATCATGTCTGCCAGGACTTCCTCTAGGGGCGGAGCATTGCGTAGACTGCGCCAAATCACAAACTCAAATTTATCCTGTAGCAGATGGGCTAACTTCACAGCCAAGGTAGTTTTGCCAATTCCCCCCATCCCTAGAAGTGCCACCAGGCAGCAGTTGTCCTGTAGAATCCATTCCTGTAGAGTATTCAGTTCCTGCATCCGACCGTAGAAACTCCTCGGTTCTGGAGCTCCACCCCAATCAAGATGTCCAATTCCAGCCAGAGCAGTTGTCGATAGGGCTGTTAGCTCCATCTGATCTATCTCAAACTGGTCTATCTCAAACTGATCCGGCTCAACTACCTTTTCCCAATGAACGCCTACAGCACTACAAATGGCCATGAAGGTGTCAGTACGAATTGAGTGTCTCCCCCAAAACCGGTTTAAGGTTGCCTTAGAGGTAAATGCGCTAGTATACCAAGCTACCGCTGTTTTGTTCCATCTTTTCTGACGTCTAGCTTGGTCTACTAATTTAAGTCCTGATTCAGATGCTCGCACGGAATTCATCATAACTCCACTATCTTGCTTTGCTTAACCCCCAATCCATAAGGTAGATCGCTATGGGTCTATCCCTAATCCAGCCATCACTATACCTAACTCTTTAATTTATGGGTGACCAAAAAGGCAGGCAATGTAGAAATGTTATGGAAAGTTATGGAATTAGTTAGGGAACAGGGAGTCTTAGGGAAACATGAGAAAAATCTGAGAAACACAGCATAACTGAAACGACTGAGACAAAAACTGAGACAAACCTGTTTAAATTTTAGGCCAGCAGAGCTGGTTGTAAAGCTAAAGTTTCCTACTCCCGACTCCCTCGGTGCCCTTGACCCGTAATTAAATTACCGTGATTGTCGCAACGCTCCCTACTCCCTGTTCCCTTTGCTATAAGAGTTATCTTGTTGAGTTAAACCTGAGCCAAATCTAAGAAATTCCTGAGATTACTCTAAAAAAAAACTAGGCAACTCACCTGAGTTTCAGTTACTAAGACAAAAACTGAGGCAAAAACTGAGACTTTCGGTTTGTGAGTGTCAGGCACGATAGAAATATCGAGATTGAGCTAAGTGCCATGAAACACTAAAAGTTAGTTTTCCAACACTTAGTTCGATAGGAATCTAAGATTTTGGAAAACACCACATCATGTAATCGAGTCAAAAGGAGTCTCTTATGTCTCTTGGTAAAAATTATCGTTTGGCAAGAATTCTCAAAGGATTAGACAACTATTTTATAGTTCCAATTGACCATGGGTTTACACTGGGTCCGGTTAATGGTCTGGCAAAAGTTCATCAATTTATCAGATCGTTACCGGAGAAAACCATTAGTGCAATTGTTGCTCATCAAGGGATAGCTCGGGCAATCCATCCAGGTTTAATTCAGAAAGATATATCGTTAATTTTGCATCTTTCTGGGTCAACTAACCTATCTCCCGATCCATCTTCCAAACATCTAGTCAGTAGTGTTGAACAAGCCATTAAGCTTGGTGCAGATGGAGTTTCAATTCACGTTAATCTTGGGGCAAACGATGAATACCGTATGCTCAAAGATTTCAGCCAAATCTCAGCAGTCTGTCATCAATGGGGTATGCCATTGCTAGCAATGGTTTATGCACGAGGAGAGAAGATTAAAAATGAGTACGATGCAGATGCGATCGCTCACTCAACCAGATTGGCCTGGGAGCTAGGAGCAGATATTGTCAAGGTCAACTACACTGGCGATGTTCAATCCTTCAGACAAGTTGTTAATGCCGTTGACATCCCCGTTATCGTTGCCGGAGGAGCAAAGAGCAATGCAGATAACTCGATCTTATCGATGATCAAAGATGCCATCAGGGCTGGCGGTAAAGGCGTTGCTGTTGGTAGAAATATATTTCAACACAGTAATCCCTCATTCATTTCTCAAGAAATTGCCAAAGTTATCAGTAATCCCTATCAGTTTACTATCAAGGAGGTAGCGTAATGAAATTATCTTGGTTAGACCTAAGAAGCTTTAATGATGTTGACTATAAAGCGCTGTGTGGATCTCTAAATTCTGATATCAATGGAGTGGTGGTTGATTCATCAAGTCCAGTCATGGATTGTAATGACTCTGTCTCTCGCATTGCTTTTGTAGACAGCCCAGAAGAAGCAGAAGGATGTATCCAAAAGGCCGATATCTTACTGTTTGATCATTCCTGGTATTCTGAAATAACTACTCAACCAGAAACCTACAAATCTAAAGCAGAAATTGGATTTTTTATTCATGTTATAGACGACGAGACCTTACAAACTGCTTGTAAGATAGCTAGACAAGAAAAATGGGCTGTCATCTATTTTAAAGACCCCACAAAAATTCCTCTGGAGATCGTTTTAGCCTCAGCAGACAACACGGATGGGCAAATAATTACCGTTGTCAAAGATATTGAGGAAGCAGAAATTGTCCTGGGGGTCTTAGAAAAAGGGTCACATGGGGTCATGCTAACCCCTAACGGGATTATCGATGCCAGGGAGCTTGGGCAGCTGTGTCGTAAGGCCAACAATTTGGAAGTTTCACTGGAAGAACTTGAAGTCACCAAAATTTCCCATATTGGAATGGGAGAACGGGCTTGTGTAGATACTTGTTCTAACTTTGCCAAAGATGAAGGTATACTCATTGGTTCTTATTCCCAAGGAATGATTTTAGTTAGCAGCGAGACCCATCCACTGCCCTACATGCCAACTCGTCCTTTCCGAGTCAATGCTGGTGCTATACATTCTTATTTAGTGTCTAGTGTTAGTCAAACTAATTATCTTAGTGAGCTGAGTTCAGGACACAAAGTATTAGGGGTAAATTGTGATGGCAAGGCACGAGAAATAGTTGTAGGCAGGATGAAGATAGAAGTTCGTCCCCTACTCAGTATCGATGCAGTGTCTCAATCGGGAATTCCAGTAAATGTGATTGTCCAAGACGATTGGCATGTAAGAGTTCTTGGACCTGGTGGTAAAGTCCTGAATGTCACAGAATTGAAGCCTGGTGATAAGCTGCTTGGTCATACTGCGCCCAGTGGACGCCATGTTGGGCTTCCAGTGAAAGAGTCTTGTCTGGAAAAGTAAATAATATAGCGCTACGCACAAGGCAAGAGGCAAAAGGCAAAAGGCAAAAGTTGTATAAAACAGCTTTTCAGCTTGTATCAATGTCAAACACTTTAATGCGTAGTGCTATATCAGATCCGGGAGTATCGATTACCAAAGAAACAACGACAAATAACACTATCGCCCACAACCGGACACGATATCACTTCCTTGAAAACAATCAACATGTATTAGCAAGTAAGAGGGGATTTAAGAATGAGTAAATTACTGAGCTTAAATGACTATCAGCCAAAAGACTATAAGCCCAAACAAAATACGCAGACTGAATCGACTTTAGGTTTTAAAGACAAATCCATTGAGACTAACTCAAGTAACCTTGAGGTAGAATCCGACTCTCAAATTTGGGTGAAAGCCCCTGATATCCCTAACTCGATTCATTGTGAAGAAGCTCTTATTTTAGGTCGGGAATCTGAGAATACCTGGCTAGCTTGGATTCCCGATTATGGTGAGATTATTTTGTCTGATAGTGAACTTGCAAATTTGATTTGAATTGTCAAAAAAAAATCGGCATTATCGCAATTACATTATCTGTTAGGTAGTATCAATTATATTTCGACACCACTTTGGATTTAACCTCATGAACATTAACCCAACTATTTTGCCATTGTACCAAAGACTTAAGTTATTCCTTGCCAAGCCATTAGGATGTGGTAACTTTCTCCAGTACTCTGTTGCTAATAATCCATATCGAAACAATGATTTTTTGTTTTTAGAAAAACCTTTTAAAACATTCACAGGGGAGACCATCAACAGTTTTAGTTTATCTTCCTTAAAAAATGTTGTGGATAACTATGCCTCTTGGTACAGGAAATCTGGTGTTCGTGAGAATGATCCTGTTGCTATCTATTTAGACGATGGAATCGGTTACTTTATCCATTACTTAGCACTAAACAACCTCGGTGCTATTCCAGTTTTGGTAAACGGTCGTATGGATGCTGATATTGCTGCTGACTTTATCAGTCGTGTTGGTGCCATTGGTTTATATTCTGATCAGAAGCACCTCGATAGTATTAGTGGCTATGTCAAAACTAATGACTCATTAAAGTTTATTGCCACAGATGTCAACCATACATCTGTCCAGAGCTCAAAAATACAGCTTCCCCAGTGGTATCCATATTCTCCTACAGATTCTCATCCAATTATGATCTGTCATTCCTCTGGTACTACTGGAAAGCCTAAGCCAGTGATATTTGGGCATCAACAGTTTTTCTTTGGCAAACGCATTCGGCTGCTAAATTTTCCAGCTAGTCAAACCGATAAGTTTTTGTTTGCCTTACCTAGTTCACATTCGGCGGGAATTAGCTACTTTATGACAGTAACCTTACTGGGGTTACCCACTATGGTTTTGTCAGATTTATCTGGGAATAATGCTATTACTCAAGCTAAAAAACTTAAACCGACTATAGTAGCAGCTTTTCCACAAACCTATGCCGATATGGCTTCCCAGGCTTTAGAAAAAGACCAATTGAGTTCTGTAAAAATGTGGATTAATACGGGAGATGCTGCCCATGAAGCTCATATCAGGACTCTGGTAAATGCCGGGAATTCTCAATCAGTCTTTATTGATGGTCTAGGTGCTTCAGAACTCGGCATGGCTTTGTTTAATAAAGTCTCTAGTCGCCAGACAAGCTTGTATAATCGATATATGGGTAAGCCACGCAGTTTTGTCAAAGCTGTAGTGTTAGATGAGGAGGGAAATCTACTGCCACCCTATCAGGTAGGTTTCCTAGGTATTAAATCTCCAACTATTACACCAGGCTATTGGAATGATTCTAACCGCACCCTTAAAAGTTATAAACAAGGGTACTGGATTAGTGGGGATTTGGCTTATTATGATCAGGAAAATAAATTTTTTCACGTGGATCGTGCGGTTGATGCGATTCAGTGCGCTAGGGGCTTAGTCAATACCTTACCCATCGAGGAATTAATTTTGAAGAACAACTCAGCTGTTGCTGATTGTACAATAATTGGTGTCCCTAAAGAAAAAGGCTTGGATGGTTTGGTGGCTTTTATCAAGCTGAAAGCGCCAGAAAATATTACAGCATCAGCTCTGATTACTGCTATAAATAAACAGCTATTGGATAACAACTTTGAACCATTGTCTTTTTTAGAAATCGTCACTAATCTTCCTGTAGGGTCAACAGGAAAAGTCTTGAAAAGAAAGCTTCGCGATCAATATCAGGATATCCTAATTTGTGCTGAGCATAACTTAGAGGGTAAAGGGCTTCATGATTTTGCTTATGCACAGCAAACAAAAGTTCCAGTTAGGTCTTAATTTGTTGATAATTCACTGAACATTTTTTACTAAATTAAACTAGAAGGAGACTAGTCAATGGCAGAGATTAATAAACAGCTGGTACCGGAAAAACTATTAGAATTGGGGTTGGCTTTTTCGGCATCTAAGACATTCTTAAGTGCAGTGGAACTGGGAGTATTTACTCAACTGGCTCAGAGTTCTATGACTGCTGCTGAATTGACTGAAAAACTAGGACTTCATCCCCGTAGCGCGCGAGATTTTTTGGATGCACTGGTTGCCTTAAAAGTGTTAGACCGTTCTAATCACCGTTACAGTAACACTCCTGAAAGTGATTTGTTTCTTGACCGCTCCAAGGCTTCCTATATCGGTGGTTGCCTAGAAATGTGCAACAGCCGTCTCTATGGATTTTGGGGTTCATTAACAGAAGGGTTACAGACCGGTCAACCCCAGAATGAAGCCAAAAATGGAGAAGACTTCTTCGGCACCCTTTACGGGGACCCCGCCCGCCTAAAAATCTTTCTCGAAGCAATGTCTGGGATCAGTATGGGAGTCGCTAAGGCGATCGCTGATAAATTTCCATGGGAGAAGTTTCAGACCTTTATCGATATCGGCACCGCTCAAGGGCAGTTACCAGTAACGATTGCCCTAAGTCACGACCATTTACAAGGAGGTGGGTTCGACTTGCCAGTGGTTCGCCCAATTTACGAGGAATATGTGGCTTCCAGAGGACTTAGCCAGCGATTAAACTTCCATGGTGGTGACTTTTTCCAGGATATGCTGCCTAGTGCTGATGTTTTGGTGATGGGACACATCCTCCATGACTGGAATCTAGAAGAAAAGCACCTGTTAATTGCTAAAGCCTACGAAGCACTCCCGACCGGTGGGGCATTGATTGTCTACGACGCACTAATTGACGATCAGCGCTGCCAGAACAAGTTTGGGTTACTCATGAGCCTAAATATGCTGATCGAAACCTTTGGGGGTTTTGACTATACAGGAGCAGACTGCTGTGCTTGGATGGACAAAGTAGGATTTAAAGACACTTACACTAAACCTCTTGTAGGAGCTTACTCAATGGCAGTAGGCATCAAATAATCAAATTACAGGTTAGCAGGTTGAAGGTTAGCAGGTTGAAGGTTAGCAGGTTAGCAGGTTAGCAGGTTGAAGGTTACAGGTTACAGGTTACTAGGTTACTAGGTTACCAGA
>NZ_JAAHHS010000277.1 GCF_010692395.1 Moorena sp. SIO3H5 | reverse complement strand
CATCCCGTGTCGTTAATAAAGCTTGCCGAGTATCCGAACCGTTGGGTGGAGTTGGCAAGAAGCCTACACTGAACTCGTTCGCGAAGCGGCTCTGTAAGAGCAGAGTCAGTGTAGGAGTATGTCACAGGATCGGCAGCTTCAGCTAGCCGATGATGTATAGTGTTTCCCTGGCGGGGCAACAAAAGAGTTTAGCCTTTTTCAACCCCCCGCTTTGGGTGACCGAACCACGACCAACTACCATCTTTGGGCATATTTTCGTCCAAGGTTTGAACCACATCCTCCATCGTTCCAGTAGCAGAAACCCAACCCCCTTCAATATCCGGAAAATCCAGCTTGCAGTTTTCGCACTTCTTGTCGTAATAAAAGCGGATGGGACACCAAAAGGATTCTACATTCCGGAGCATTTCAGCACCCAGAGCATACACTCCAGTCATCCAATCGCAGTACCAACACCAAATCAGATCGTGCCCAACTAAGCCTTCAAACTTCTGGCGACTGACATTAATCCAATCCCTATGTTTGTAGTTAGGAAACCCAAGCAGCCAAATCAGGAAGGGGTAGACAAATACTTGTGCCAAGCGAATTGCAAAAAATACTGGTAGAGCGATCGCAGTTATCCACAATCCCAGGTGATTGCGCCACCAACCAAATCGCTGGCTGAGATAACTAACTATCCGAGGCCCTTGGATAGCATTCCGATGACTAGATTCGTCAATGAAAATCCACAACTGCATCACTCCAATTTGACCGATCAGTGACCCCACAAATCCCCACCAACCAGCAACTAAAGCACCAATCACCCAGGGGAACCATGTAAAAGCTGAAACAACCAGATCGAGTGTGGGTGCTTTAGTGCATGCCTCGGAAATAGTCTTGCCGGAATAACCTAATCTCGCCATGACCATAAGCAGCGAAATTAAAACTGTTTCCAAACAAATCACGATTAAGCAGCTGATCACAAGTCCGTTCATAGCTGACTCCTTCAATAAGATGACCAAACTTCATTCGACCGTTTTGGTAAATTGTTATTTTTACTCTCCAGAACTGGCATCGTTTTTAGTTACTTTGTCTAATACTTTGTCTAAGTTAGATGATTTATTTTTCATCCATTTCTTGGGCGTTTTCAGCTCCCACACCAAACCAAACCAGCTCAAAAACTTCAAGATATACCAAGCGATATCAATTTCCCACCAAACAAATCCGTGCCGTGCAGAGCTAGGTTCATAATGATGATTGTTATGAAATCCATCCCCTAGAGCTATGACACCAAAGAGCCAAAAGTTGCGGCTACTATCTGATGTCTGGAAGTTTCGATACCCACCGAAACAATGACATAAGGATTGAATTGTATGAGTTGTATGCCAAATCATCACGGTGCTCAAGCAAAATCCCCAGGCAAAACCTTCCCACCCAAAGAAGTAAAACATACTTGCAGCAAACGTAAATAAGGGAATCATATTAAAACGATCTAGCCACACCAGCTCCGGAAACTTAGCAAACTCAGGAATTTGCTCATAATTTGTCTTCAAGAACTTGTGATTAAGAAACCAGCCACTATGAGAGTAAAGGAAGCCTTGGTAGTAGGGAGAATGAATATCATTAGGGGTATCGGAGTATCGATGATGCAGACGATGAGTTTGCCCCCACCAGAGGGGTCCCCGCTCAGCACACAAACTGCCATGGAGTGCAAGAAAAAACTGCATCAGACGCGATGTCTTGAATGACCGATGGGCAAAATACCGATGATATCCTGCAACTAAACCCAAATGACGACCAAAATAACTAACTAAACATAGCGATACACCAAGCCAGGTAAATCCTGACCACACAATGGACAGAGCTACCAGATGAATGGCAATATAGATGACATGGAGATGATTGATCGGTAAGATGTCTTTTAATCCCATCATTTCTCTGCTTTGTATTGGTGGTAAATCTTGCATCGTTCCTCCTAATCCTCTCCTAATAGTTAACTAATCTTGACCATTAAGCTTGACCATTAAGCACGAACCATTAAATATTGACCATTGCCATTGTAGTGACCATCACACGCTGCAAAATTGCGAGCGAACCAGATCAAATAAAATCTCCACATCCGGCGAAACTTACCATAGTTCATGCCAAAATCTAACTGTTTTATTCTCTCCTGATTGGCATCAAAATTATTCAGCCAGTTTTCATAAGTTTTCGAGTAATTTAGTCCATTTATATACCAATCTTTGATAGTTTTTAGATCTTTATTTTTGCTCTTGATGACATCGTAATTCCAGAAACGCCCGTAAGGAAAGATATATTTATGAGTGAAAACACTGGATACATTATTGGGGGTACGAATTGTCATAATATGAATGAAGACTTTACCATCTTCTTTTAAGAAAGAAGCCAGATTGCGAAATGCTTGTGTCAAGTTACCTACGTGCTCAAAAACGCCAAGAGAAACAATTTTGTCAAATTTTGTATCAAACTTGGCATCATTAAAGTCTCCTTCATAGAGAGTGAACCGATCTGAACTCAGGTAACTTTGAGGATCGTTCATTTTATGGCGAATATACTCGCACTGTTCGTGACTCAAATTCAGACCTGTAGCCTGAGCATTGGGAAATTTGGCAAGTATATAATTAACCAGAGAACCCCAGCCACATCCGACATCTAATATCTGGTCTCCGTCTTTAATGTCTAACTTTTCAATAACATCATCCATCATCTGCATCTGAGCTTGTTCAAGGTTACAAGCTCCTCGATCCCACAATGCTACTGTGTATTTTGGATAAATTAGTGTACTACTACCCAACATCAGGTTGAACATCTCTTGGGGAAGGTCGTACTGGATCGCCATCAAGTCCTGTGATCCTTCTGCAACATTCTGACTTTCGTTCAATACCCATTCATAAGCTGTTAGAAGAGATGGGAAAAATTGGAAAAACACTGGCATACATGCATTGAAAAGTCCCTTGAGAGCCGAGTCAGGTATTTCGAGGCCATTCATATAAGCTTCTGCAATCAACATTTGCACCATGTTGACTGTCTTAATCACACCAAAGGTTCCATGAAAAGATAATGGATCTTTGTAATTTATATTTCCCAATACGGGAACATGATTTTCGAGTGTTTTGAATATCCCGACAGTAGTAGCCATGACTGTTACTCCCGTAGTGCTAAACGTTATAATCTATTGGAATTAAAGCTGTTGCGAAACAATAAAATAAGTTAGAAAAGTGGATAAAACTTAGGTATTATCTGCCTGCAAATATTGGTTGTTCTACCGAGATTGACTAACTAAGAGGATCGAATCCTAATTGCTGAGTAATGGGTTCCCTTACTAAAATGCGATACTCCCAGAAATGTTCACATGCAGCGCACAAGCCTCAATAAATATCGCACCACTCCCAATCAGCATTTGTTTCTTCTTCAACATTACGATCATGCAACCTAATTTCCCAATTTTCTGCTAATAGGGCGGCTACAGTAATAATTCCCAAAGGCGGTATGACTGCCTTGAGATTTGCTAACTCCAAGAATTTGTCGTAAGACCAGAAAGTTTTAGGAAAACGAGGATAAAGTAACAGAGTTTTCATTGGAGAGTCCTCTAAACCTCTTATCAAGCAATACTTTGAGAGTTTTGCTGCTGAACCTTATGTCAATAAATATCACTATTGACAATATTTGATTAAGTTGACAAGTCAAAACAACGTGCTCCAAGCAGCCGTCAATAATAGAAGTTTACTAAGCTACTTTGGAAATGACTATAGATTGGTTATAATATTAATATTAGGGCTGGCTAAGAAAACTCTGGCATTATGTTCATATAACTTAACAAATAAGTTAACAAAAGTCTATAATTATCCCCATCAGTGAGAAGTTTCAGTGACAAGTTAAGGAAGTAAGTCGTTTGTCAACACAGAGATAGTTTTCGTCAGAAGCCAATCAGGTTAAACTCAGAAAAGACAAGTGATGGAGCCTGACTGAGTTGAGCCTAAGCCGACGCCGAAAAACCCATCGAGACCACCCCAAGAAAAAACAACGCCCAATGGTGGTTGATGTGGCCTAGGCCAATTAATAAGCAGGGCGGGCAAGCGCCTATCCTATATTAATATTAAGCAATTGAAGTCTAAGATTGCGCCGCAACCTAAACCTATAATGATTCTAAGTTAATCAGCTCTCCAAACTTTTCTGATAATCTAAGTTAAGAAATAGAAGTATATTACCAATGGTAATCCCGATTACGATAAATTGGGGTAAAATTACTGAAAGTAAATCACCCCAAAAATTTTTCATAAAAGGAATACTAGTTAAGACACTATTCAAGATGAATTGTAAGGCTAAAGCAATCAATCCACCTAGAAAAGTGAAGAAGAATACTTTCCACCAATTCCCTTCAACTCTTGAGCGACTGTAATTGAAAGCGTCTTTTCCCCTTTGGTCTCGGAGAATACAAGTTAGCCCATAGTATTGATTATTTACCGTATAAACTATACCTGGGATTATAAGTAGCATAAATCGGATAAAATAGTTAATACTAAATATCAAAGCCAAGCCAACTAGAGGAAGTAAATTTGAAACTATTTTTTGGACTGCACTCTGATAACTGGTATCTCTTCCATGAAGATAATTTTCTGTAATCAGGGCTAGGGCTATATAGTAAATGAAACCTACTAAAGCTACAACAATCGAAAAAACTATAAAAAAGGCCAGAAATAATCCTGAAGGGTTATTTTGATTTTCAGGGTTTAAAGCTGATAAAATTATCAGCAAAGGCAAATAGATTGTACAAAACAACAGTAGGATAGGCTTCAAGTTTTTCAGATAAACATCAAACCCCATTGAAATTAATTCGATGAATCCAAGTTTTCGGCTTTGAAGTTTAGATAGACTACTCATGGTTACGGCTCCATCAACGGGTATTTATATATAGCAATTCTACGACTTGTGAGGTAAAAAATTCTGGTTTTTAGGGAGCAGGGAGCAGGGAGCAGGGAGCAGGGAAGAGGAACCCACCCCTAACCCCTCCGAGGAGGGTAAGGGAAGAGGGAAGAGGTAAAAAATAATGTGTACCTCATGAGTCCTAGAAACGCTATAAACGCTATCAAATAAACAAGGATTTAACTATAGCAGTCGCCAGGACAGTTAGGACATGACCAAAGTCTCAAACCTAAGTAAGCGCAAAACTTTGACTTCTGACTTCTGACTTCTGACTTCTGACTTCTGACTTCTGCTAGATCTGTGATTTAATCTAAATTTCCGGCTGGTATAGAAAAAAGGAATCGAACGCCAATTGTCAGAACTTTGATGGCTAGCAGGAACGCCATTGGCATAGCTAGAACGACACAAGTTGGGAGTCTCAAGCCAACACCCACCCTGTATTCCTTAATTTGACGCTATATAGTTAGTTTTTATAGAAGTTCTGTCTACGGTTTTATTAAAATAATTTATTATAGTTATAAATTATAATTATAGCTGTTTTCATAGTAATGAGGTAAATAAAATTTTTTCCCACTTCCGTTCCCCCCTTATTAAGTGGTGGGGGGGATCCCTTTTCTGACTTCCCTACTCCCTACTCTCTACTCCCGACTCCCGACTCCCGACTCCCGACTCCCTACTCCCGCACAACCCTGTAACTGTGTACCTCACCTATTTGATAAATGCTAGATCATACCGGTGGTCGGCACACTACTCCCAGACAAAACCTATGCCAATCATCTAGTCCCATGGCATGACTTGCTTCTTGATTGACCTTTGTAGGTTTCTGCTGAACACTTAACTTTCTAAACTTGATATAAGCCAACAATTAACAGCCGACAACCAAAGAGAGGTCTTCTGTCTGATGGAGTTATACAAACCTGGGCTTGCCCCTGACGATCCCTTGAGAAAGAGAAAACGGTTTAACCAAGCCTCCCTAGGTTTAGTCTCTACTCTAAGTTTTCCAGTGATTGTTAGTACTGCTGACGCCATGCTCAAGTCAGCAGAAGTTACCCTTGTGGGTTATGAAAAAACTGGTAGTGGTCACTGCACTGCCATTGTGCGAGGAGCGATCGCTGAGGTGAGAATTGCTGTGGAATCGGGTAAGGATTATGCTCAACGAGAGGGTGAGTTGCTGTCTTCGACAATCATTGCGCGACCACTTCCCAACCTGGAAGTGATATTTCCCATCGGTGTTAACCTACTCGATCAAGTTAACCAAAATCATCGTAGCCGGGTCAGTAATCATGCCCTAGGTCTTTTAGAAACCAGGGGATTACCAGCAATGGTTGGGGCCTCGGATGCCATGCTCAAAGCTGCCAATGTACAGCTTACTGCCTACGAAACCATTGGGGCGGGTTTATGTACTGCCATTATTCGGGGTCGTGTGGCAGATGTAGCAGTTGCTTTACAAGTTGGAATGGCTGAAGCCCAGCGTATTGGTGAACTAACCGCTGTGACAGTGATTCCTAGACCTCTTGAAGATTTAGAGAAAAGCTTGCCCATAGCGAGTTGCCTGATCGAGGAGCAACCACAACCGTTGAGAATACCAGTTAATGTAAAGGAAGCAGAAAAAGAACTTGTAGAACTACCAGATTTAAGAAACATACCCATACGTACCAAAGATTCATAATAGCTACCATGGAAAAAAGTCCACCATGAACACTATGAAATTTTCTTTTCCCCATTCCCCACTCCCTACTCCTGACTTTAAAGACTGTCAAAGACTAAGATCTCTATCCTGATAGGAGTAATATCATTGAAGCAAGCCACATTGCATCAGTTAAGAGTCTTTGAAGCAGTCGCTCGGCACCACAGCTTTACACGAGCTGCAGAGGAACTGTTTCTCACCCAACCCACTGTCTCTATGCAGGTGAAGCAGCTAACCAAAGTTGTTGGTATGCCTCTGTTTGACCAGGTAGGTAAGCGCATCTACCTGACCCAGGTTGGTGAGGAACTAGTTAAAACCTGCCGCGATATCTTTGAGAATTTAGACCAGTTTGAGATGAAAGTGGCAGATCTCAAAGGTTTAAAACAGGGGCGTCTGCGCTTAGCAGTGATTACAACTGCGAAATATTTTATTCCTCGTTTACTAGGTCCGTTCTGCCAGCGTTATCCAGGCATTGATATTTCTCTGCAAGTCACCAACCACGAATACATCCTTGGTCGTCTCAGTGAGAATCTAGATGACTTATACATTATGAGTCAGCTTCCAGAAAACCAGGAGATCTGCTACAAACCAGTGCAAGAAAACCCCCTGGTTGTGATCGCACGGGCCGATCATCCTCTAGCTCAGGAAAAAAATATCTCCCTTAAACGTATAGCTCAAGAAACCTTTATTATGAGGGAGCCTGGTTCGGGAACACGCAAAGCTGTACAAAAACTATTCGATCACCACCAGATTTCCCCAAAGGTGCGGCTGGATTTGGGGAGTAATGAGGCAATTAAGCAAGCGATCGCAGGGGGTTTAGGAATTTCTATATTATCTCGTCATACCTTAGTTATGGAAGGGGTTAACTCTGAGCTGGTGGTTTTGGATGTAGAACACTTTCCCATCGAGCGTTACTGGTATGCGGTCTATCCACGTAGCAAACAACTATCCATTGTTGCTGGTACTTTTCTAAATTATCTATTGGGTTCAGAGCCACTGATTTGCCAAAAATAAGATTGGTCAATAGCTCAAACAAACCAGCTGTATCCTCCTTTTGAGGGAACAGCTGGCTATTTTGCTTTTGTGCAAAGCTACTATTGCTCAATTGGTTGACGCGGGATTTATTGAGATCTATTCAAATAATTTTGAGCTTGTTTGAGAGCGATCGCACCAATATTGTAAGCTACCCAGCCTAGTGCTAGGAGTAAAGGCAATAAGACTATTAATAGACGTAAATCCATGGTTAAGCGTGTCCTCCCTATAATGCTTGAAGTATTTTTACCCTCCCACCCCTAGAAGAAGTGGGGTTGTTGGTTCAACAAGTTGCTGTGACTCAGTAATCAAATAACTCTTACCAAGCTAGAGGGGTAACCTCCCTCAGCTTGATATGCCTTGTACCGGACGGTACTTAGTTGTTTATATATATAGTCGCACTTATGGGTCAATTTTTTTTAGTTAATTTTTCAGTAAGCTGATCACCCATTTGTTCAAGACGTTGCACACTTCTTGGGAAAACTTAGCAAAAGTTAATCACAGTTACCCACACTTGACTAATGGGTAAGGAATCGGTAAAACGCGATACAGCGCTTTTGTGATAGTGTTTTTCTCAATTATTGTCCACTGTTCCGGGATCGGAAGTTCCCTGTTCCGGGTTTCGGGCAACGGCAGCGAAGTATTAGGTTACACTAAACCCTAAATCTGTGCCTTTACCTGCATGAACTAGAGCCAACTTTTCATAGTGCCGTGCATGTTCAATCAGTTCAGCGGCTTGAGCCTCCGAAACATCCCGTAATTTTTTGGCAGGGACACCGACTACCAAGGAAAGGGGAGGAACGTCTTTGCTAACCACAGCTCCAGCGCCCACGATACTACCATGACCGACACGAACCCCGTCGAGTACCACTGCTCCAATACCAATCAAGCTACCCTGTTCAATATATGCTGAATGAATGACAGCGCGATGACCAACTGTGACATGGTCTTCTAAAACTGTTGGCTTGCCGGGATCTCCGTGTAAAATTGCCCCATCTTGAATATTAGTGCGATCGCCAATCTCGATGCGCTCCACATCACCTCTGACTACAGCACCATACCAAATGCTAACTCCTGCAGCTACGGACACCTGACCCATAACTACAGCATTAGGGGCTACAAAGGCAGCAACAGAAAGATCTGGGGGAGGCCAAAAAGATGTCAGTATTGGGGTTTGAGGTAGGGGATGATCCACAATTAATCAGAATAGGGAGATAATGGTAATTAATACCTTAGGTTTTACATAGGTTTTACAGTGGGGTCACTGAGACCAACACTAATAAATACCCAGTTATAATGATGGAGCCATTAGGTAATAGCATATACCTCTAAGGCACTCCCTAGCATTTAATGATTGATTCTAGCTTGCAGTACCCGATATTCGGTTCAGAAATAAAATGTCCTCACTGCCGTCAGATAATTCCGGCATTGACGTTGACTGACACTTACTTGTGTCCACGTCATGGTGCGTTTGAAGCCAACCCAAAAACTGGGGAACTGATTCATTTACAATCTGGGCGTCACTGGCGTCTATGGCAAGATAAATGGTACCGACAGCACACTCATCCTGATGGAATTCGCTTTGAGATTCACGAAGCCCTAGACAAGTTATACACTGAAGGATATAGGGCAACACGAGTGATTATTGCCAGTCGTTATCGGGATTTAGTGAGTGCCTACCTAGAGCGCAGTACCCCCTGGCGAGGGAACTCAGAGTCAGGCAAACCCAGATTATATGGGTTGCCGGTAGAATTTAGCCCAGAACCTGAGGAAGAACCTTGTTGGGAAGTAATCAATTTTGATTTGGAAAAAGAACCTGGGGTACCTGTGCGCTACCCTTATTTCAGATTGTTTTAGTGATTGCTTGATTGGTGAGCACGTGATTAGTGATTGGTGAGCACGTGATTAGCGCTTGGTGATTTCAGTACACCTGTTGTTGCTTAGAAATAATAAAGGGTAAAGGAAAAAGGCCAAAGGACAAAATCCATGCATCACGCTTCGATTCGCACAGCCAATATTCATCGCGCGATCGCATTTTATGAGAAGTTAGGATTCACGGTATCTGAACGCTTCACTACTGGCATCACTCTAGCGTGTTGGCTGAAGGGACTGGGTGGACGCTTGGAACTGATCCAAATTCCTGAACCATCACCAGCACCGGATGCTTTTGGGGATGAGCATTATGTGGGATATTACCACGTGTCTTTTGACCTAACTGATAGCGCTACTGATTTGCCCAGTTGGTTAGAGTCCTTGAAAGAAAGTTTTAAAGAGGCTTCTGAGCAGAACCCAGAGCAGTTTCAGCCGTTGAAGGTTTTGTTGGAACCTACCCAACAGATGATCGGTAATCATGTTTATGAGGTAGCGTTTATCGCTGATACTGATGGTTTACCGTTGGAGTTTTTGTATCTGCTAAAAACCTAGACATAGACATCGGTTTTAGGGAGTCGGGAGTCGGGAGTCGGGAGTCGGGAGTCGGGAGTCGGGAGTCGGGAGTCGGAATACCCTGAAAAAAAATTACTAGTCTGTATAGCATATTTTACCATAATGAGGTACACATAATTTTTATACTGTTCCCTGTTCCCTGTTCCCTGTTCCCTGTTCCCTGTTCCCTGTTCCCTGTTCCCTGTTCCCTGTTCCCTGTTCCCTGTTCCCTGTTCCCTGTCCCCTGTTCCCTGTTCCCTGTTCCCTGTTCCCTGTTCCCTGTTCCCTGTTCCCTGTTCCCTTGT
>NZ_JAAHHS010000276.1 GCF_010692395.1 Moorena sp. SIO3H5 | reverse complement strand
GCAGCTGCATTGCCCGCTTCATTTTAGCTAGGTCGTTACTAAATTGCTCGATATAGCGGTAAGACAACAGAGTCATATCCGCTAGCAGTGACGGCAGACCAAGCGATCGCATAGCTTTGATGTTGGTCAAAAAGGGTGCGGTCCCAAATAAAACCACACTAATGGTGAGAATACATAGGAAACGGGTGGCAATCAGCACTAGGGTTAGCAGTCCTTCCTGTCGCAGAGCGATTGGACCAAGGTGGATGATCACGGTAGTGCCTACTGTGAAGGGGAGTAGCAGTGTAATCCCTAACAGAAACAATCCCGGATAGCGCAACCGATTCAACAGAAAAGACAGTGGCAGGCGAGAGACTCGATAAAAAATTAGGGTCAGAGCCACCATCGCTGGTAGCACTATCAAATGCTGTACAAAGGAAAACGCGAAAATTAGGGTCAATAGGGCAATTAGCTTGGCACGAGGTTCCCAACTGTGGATGGGGGAGTCCAAGTGAGCGTAGGCATCAAGTCCATGTTTCATTTAGTCATTGATTGTAATTGGTGATTGCTCATTGGGTCTAATCAACATAGGAGGCATAGGTTGTATCGCTCCACTTCACCCTTGATACTTCACCCTTGATACTTCATACTTGATACTTCACCCTTCATCCTTCATATTTTCTCTATGACCTATGACTGGCTTCGTTTATAGTCTTGGTTTTTTGTCTAGCGATAGTAAAAACGCTTTTCACAGAACAATCTTCTGTTATATAATACCCAGACTACCGGTAAGATAGTAGATTCTTCTTCCATCTTGGTTATTTAATTTCCTTGATACTGGTTGATATTGACATCTTAACGGGTTAAAACTGTGTTTATTCTGTGGTTAGCCCAACCCCCGAGGGTGAAAACCACGTTGACTTTAACCCTGTCAACAGACTCCTACATCCGGCAGGCTCTTCTTAACAACTTTGGGTTTACTTCGGTTTTTCATTTCGCGCCTTTCTTTTGGTGCGCTTTCCAGTAGGCGTTTCAACCTTACGCCTTGTCCCACCGCAACTAGCATACTTTGATTGATTAGTTTGGTGGTGGCAAAACCCTACAAAAATTTTGTTGTTTCGGTATCAAGCTCGAATGGCAACCCAAATATAAAGCGATGCAGCGCCGACCTGCGGGGGTTTCCACGCGGCTTAAAAGGTGCGGAACTTGCTTCCGCACACAGACCCATGCGCCATAAGCGACTGCATCAAGACAGTGACTTTTTCATAACTTTATATTGCCTTCATATTACCACAGGATTTTGCCTGGATATAGCGACCCTGCCATCTAGATCGCTAACTCTCCCTCGAAGATTTTTTAGGTTTAGAGGATTATGGTTCAAAATTTAGCCCCAATTTCTTCTCAGCAGCTGAGGGATACCCTAGGGCAAGAGTTTAATGATGCAGAATTTTCCAGGATTCTCAAACAGATAAAATTTATCGAACCAAAAGTCGGCCAGTTTTGGCAAGCTCAACAAGCGGAAGCTGGTATTTATATCGTGATTACCGGCAAGGTCAGATTACTCAACAGTGCTGGAGAAAAATTTGCCACCTTGACAGAGGGAGACTCGTTTGGGGAATCGACCTTTTTTCCCGATGCATCCTTTGAGCCTTACTCAGCGAGGGCTTCTCGGAATCTCAAGCTTTGCTATCTCACCCCTGAGTTGTTGTTTCCACTAATTAGCAAATATCCTCGCATCCGAGACCATCTGTATGATCTCGCCCGTAGGCAAAATTCAGTACTGGTTGACTCCGACAGGCAAACCACTCCAGCACCCCAACCCATCACCCCATCACCGACGCCTCCATCAACACCTCTCAAAACGATTAGTAAAGCCTATTTTCCCAATCCTAATCAACGAGTGGGACATTTGTGGCAACGGGTAATCCGACGCTATCCATTTTTTGGCCAGCAGAGTGGTTCTGACTGTGGTGCCGCCTGTTTGGTAATGGTATCTCGCTATTGGGGTAAACGCTTTAGTGTGAATCGTTTGCGAGATATCGCTAATGTAGACCGTAATGGTGCATCACTGCGGGGATTATCAGCAGCAGCAGAAAGTATTGGCTTTTCTACTCGTCCGGTTAAAGCTAGTCTTGACCAGCTAGCCAAACAAAAACTACCAGCCATTGTTCACTGGGAAGGTAAACATTATATTGTTGTTTATGAAATAACCAAAAAGTCCGTTATTGTTGCTGACCCAGCCATTGGTCAACGTACCCTCAGTCACCAGGAATTTAAGGCAGATTGGAGCGGTTATGCACTGCTGCTACAACCGACTGCGTTACTCAAGGAAGCTAAAGAGACGACTACTACCTTCTGGCAATTCTTTGAGTTAATGAAACCCCATGGGGTAGTGGTGCTCGAAGTGTTTATCGCTTCCTTATTTATCCAGATATTTGGATTAATTACACCTCTATTTACCCAGCTAATTTTAGACCGAGTGGTGGTGCAGCGCTCTGGGCTAACTTTAATGGCGGTGGGGTTAGGGCTACTAATGTTTAGCCTATTTAAAGTCGCAATGATGGGATTGCGACAATATCTTCTAGACCACACGGCTAATAAAGTAGATGCAGCGCTGATTGTAGGATTTATTCGCCATACACTGCGGTTGCCTCTCTCGTTTTTCGAGTCCCGCTATGTTGGTGACATTATATCACGGGTTCAAGAAAACCGCAAGATTGAGAAGTTCCTTACCGGTGAAGCCTTATCAATTCTGCTGGATTTACTAACGGTATTTATCTATGTAGGATTGATGTTTTGGTACAGTTGGAAAATGGCGTTGTTGGCCTTAGTGATTGTGCCACCATTTTTCTTACTAGCCTTAATCGCGACACCGTTTTTACGGAGGATTTCCCGGGAAATATTTCACGCTTACGCCAAGGAAAATAGCTATCTGATTGAAACCATTACTGGTGTCCGAACGGTTAAATCGACGGCAGTAGAACAAACAGTACGTTGGCATTGGGAGGAGTTATTAAATAAGGAGATAAAACAGGGATTTACTGGGCAAGTTATCAGCAATAGGCTCCAAATTTTTAGCAATGCTATTCAAGCCGTGGCCACAACATCCCTACTCTGGTACGGAGCGTGGTTAGTAATTCAAAATCAACTAACTATTGGACAATTAGTGGCCTTTAATATGCTGCTAGGAAATGTGATTAGTCCCTTTCAGCGGTTAACCATTTTATGGAATGAATTCCAGGAAGTAGTAATTGCTATGGAACGGATTAATGACGTGTTGGATGCGGAACCAGAGGAGGATTTACAGCAGCAGGCGCGTCAATCCTTACCCCCAATTAAAGGTCACATTTGCTTTGATAAGGTAACATTTCGCTATCATCCAGAAAGTGAAGTGAATGTACTGGAAAATCTTTCCTTTGAAGTGAAACCAGGACAAATGGTAGCCCTAGTGGGACGCAGTGGCTCTGGGAAAACCACGATTTCTAAATTGATATTGGGATTGTATCCTCCTACGGATGGAAAAGTCTTAATTGATCAACTAGATATTATGAGTTTGTCCTTAGGGTCTTTGCGATCGCAAGTGGGAGTAGTAGACCAAGATACCTTTTTGTTTGGTGGAACGATTAAGGAAAATATTAGCTTAGGTCATCCCGCTGCTAGTTTAGACGAGATTATGGAAGCAGCACGATTAGCGGGTGCTGATGAATTTATTAAACAGTTGCCCATGGGCTATGAAACCCAGATTGGGGAAGGCGGAGGAATGTTGTCTGGTGGACAACGGCAACGGATTGCGATCGCAAGAGCTTTGTTAGGGAATCCCCAGTTATTGATATTGGATGAAGCCACCTCCCATTTAGATGCCGAATCCGAACGGATTATTCAGAATAATTTAAATCAGATTCTCAAAGGTAGGACAACATTAGTGATTGCTCATCGCTTATCTACAGTCCGGAATGCGGATTTAATTTTAGTGATGGATAGAGGAGTATTGATTGAGAGGGGTACCCATCAGGAATTGATGGCAAAACGGGGACATTATTATTATCTAAATCAACAGCAATTTAAGGCTGAGGAAGTTGAGTGCTGAGTTATATAGCAATTATCTCTCCCATGAGGGACAAAGGGATCCCCCTAAATTCCCCTTAAAAAGGGGGACTTTCAGGCTGATAAGCGTACCTCATAAATGCAATAAACGCTATAAAATAACCTCTAATAGTTTTGAGCAATAACTAATCACTAGTTCCCTACTCCCTGCTCCCTGCTCCCTGCTCCCTGCTCCCTGCTCCCTGCTCCCTGTTCCCTTTGTTAAATCACTAATCAGTAATTACTCAACCCATGCCAAATACATTAAACAGACAAGTAAACGGAGATCGTGGCACCCAACAACACCAAGAAACGTTGACTTCTCCAACACCAGCTCTATCTCGGGATGATTGGTCTGAAGCCACTCAAGACCTACTCGATAGTTTACCCCAAGTTTGGACAAGGGGGCTAATGTACTTTCTAATTGCATTTGTTGGCATCACTTTGCCCTGGGCTATGCTATCTCAAGTGGATGAAACCGGCACCGCTAGGGGACGACTAGAACCAAAAGGAAAAACAGTGAGGCTGGATGCAGCTGTGGCGGGAACCGTAGCAGATATTAAGGTAAAAAAAGGAGACAAAGTAGACGCTGGACAACAGTTATTAGTATTAGAATCTGAGTTGGTTACTTCAGAACTAAGGCAAGTACAAGATAAGTTAAAAGGTCAATTAAATCGCTTGTCTCAGTTAGAGTTGCTGAAAAATCAATTAGTGGTAGCCTTAGCAACTCAACAGCAACAAAATCAAGCTCAAGTGTTGGAAAAACAAACACAAGTAGACCAAGCGCTACAGAATCTGGAGGCTCTGAGGAATTCCTATGATTTACAAAAAGAAGAAAAGTTAGCTCAAGTTAATCAGGCGCGTCAGACCTTTAAACTTAGTCAAAAGTCTTTTAATATAATTGAGAATCGTTTGGATAATGCTAAGCGGGAGGTAAACCGTTACAAGGATGCCTATCAAGAAGGGATTGTTTCGGAAATCCAAGTAGTAGACCGGGAAGATTTGCTACAGGATAGGAAACGGTTGTATGAACAAACCAAGTCAGAGATTGAGCAGAGTAAGTTACGTGTAACTGAACAACAGAGTAGTTATGAACGAACTCTTCGACAAGCGCGAGCAGAGATTGAACAGGCACAATTACGACTAAAGGAACAAGAAAGAAGTTATCAGACTCTGACTCACTCGGGTAAATTAGCCGTGCTGAGGGTGGAGGAACAATTGAAGAATTTGGAGACACAAATCACTACCCTCAATGCAGAAATTTCTCAAAGTAAGGGTCAGATTAACTCGTTGCAGCTTCAGTTAAAGCAACGAGTATTAAAAGCACCGGTCAGTGGTACGGTGTTTGAATTACCGATTCAAGCGGCTGGATCCGTAGTGCAGTCAGGAACTAAGGTGGCGGAAATTGCACCCTCAGGTTCGGTGTTGGTAATTCGAGGGCAGATGGCAACAACAGAAAGTGGTTCTTTAGAGACAGGAATGCCAGTGAAGGTTAAGTTTGATGCCTATCCGTTTCAGGATTATGGAGTCGTTCCAGGAGAGTTAGTAGACATTTCTCCTACTACCTCTGAGGTGGATACTCCTAATGGCAAGAAGGCGGTTTATGATTTAGAAATTGAACTGAAGCAGGATTGTATAGCTTCGGCTGATAAGTGTATTGCCTTGCGTCCTGGAGATACAGCCATGGCTGAGGTGATTGTGCGCCAGCGTCGGATTATTGATTTTATCCTCGATCCCTTTAAGAAGTTACAGCAGGGAGGGTTGAAGTTGTAGATATCTAATCAGTAGATGGTCAGATGGCCAGATGAAATTGATATATGACACTAATAATTACAAAGCAACTGATTAAGAAGTAAATTAGGCCAAAACTTATGGTTAATTCCCAACAAAAGATAACTATTACTAAAGAAGATATTTGGCATCAAGTTAAGCTATCGGGTCAGACGCCTGAACTAGTTGAGGAGATTCTTACTCGTCAGGTGATCAAGGATGCTGTCGATCAAGCAGGGATAACTATTGAGCTTGAAGAACTTCAGAAAGTAGCAGACCAAATGCGATTAATGAACAAACTCCGTAGCGCTAATGAAACTTGGGCTTGGTTAGAACAACGTGGTATGTCTCTGGATGATTTTGAAGAGGTTGTCTATGACACCGTTAGCTCGGGAAAGTTATCTGCTCATTTATTTGCCGATAAAGTTGAGTCTTATTTTTATGAAAATCAGTTGGATTATGCCGGTGTGGTGATGTATGAAGTGGTATTAGATGATCAGGATTTAGCCCTCGAACTTTTCTATGAAATTCAGGAAGGGGATGTCAGTTTTTATGATGTAGCTCACGAGTATATTCAGGACCAGGAGTTACGTCGAAAAGTTGGCTATCGGGGCATAATGTACCGTAAGGATTTGAAGCCAGAAATTTCCGCTGCTGTTTTTGCTGCTAATCCCCCAGAGGTGCTTAAGCCGATTGTGACTGCTCAGGGAGTGCATTTGATTTTGGTGGAGGAGATTGTTCAAGGGGAATTGGATGATCAGCTCAGGTATCAAATTCTCTCGGATTTATTTAGTGGATGGCTGAAGCAACAAATTGGTAAAATTGAAGTGGTGAAAAATCTGGAATTATCAACTACAAAGTTAGAGGATTAAATTTAGTATAGATTGCTGAATTAATCAAATAATCCTCTGATAGATACCAGAGGATTATTTAATACCTAATTAGGTATTTTATCAGAAAAACACCTCTTCAGCAGCGTCTCCCAAAATAGGAGCGATTTATTCGGCTGATACTTAAGTTAACAGATAATTTTTATCTAGTTCAGCCGAATATAGATATGAGATTGTAATCCTAGCCATTGATAATAGTTATCGATGGTTTACTGCATTGAAATTCTTGGTAGTGCTCTTATTGTATTGATGATCCACGGCACTTTTTAATTACAATTTTTTTAATTGTACCATCGGGATAGTATTTTATTTTTATCTTATCTCCGCCGATGATACCGTTGATATTATGCTCATCAAGTTCAGTAATGAAGCTTTCAGAAACAGGTGAAATAGCAAGGTCAGAGATTTTAATGTTAGCCATTCGTAAATTTCCTATTTACCGTAATTATTATTGTTTAGGATTAGACCTTTTATTGCCTCATCCCATGACTATACTCTCGAGTTTATTCCAGGATGGCAAGGGGTTAATTAATGAAAAAAGTGACAAAAATAATTCAGTTATATCTTGGTAGATTGTAAGAATATATATACTATGGTGTTTAGAGGTTTTATTGCCTTATACCATGAGTATCCTCTGGGATTTATTCCAGGATTTCAAGGGGGTAATCAATGAAAAAAGTGACAAAAGTAATTCAGTTGTGTCTTAGTCGATTTAAAAAAATAACTCTACTAGGGTGTAAAGTCAGGACAAGTATTAAGTAAACTTGAACAAATCTCTAGGTTTTGAGAAACTAAATTAAATTAGTTATATTCTTTTTGCTTGTGCGTCGCTCCCTTGAAAGCTAGACCTGAGAAAACGTCATAAAACAATTCCACCCAAGATTTATCTTGGGTGGAATCAGAATCAGTAGTATTGCGCTACGGGCAATGGCATTGGCAAAAGGCAACAGGCAACAGTTTACTACAACAGCTTTTGCTGCTTGTATAAATGTCAAATACCTTAATAGGTAGTGCTATAGAGTTCCAGGGATAGAGTTGAGTTAATTGACATTAGGTATTACTGCTTGGGAGTCAAAAGCGTTCGCGTAGCGTGACCTACGGTCAATCGCGTTTGGCCGTAGGCCAAGGTCAATCCCATAACTTCCGTTTACTATAGCGCTACATATTTATTATCCCATTGCTGATTACTTACAGCGGTTTGCAAACCTCTGTAGTTAGTTATATAGTTTTAATTGCGTTACAAAAGTTTAGCGAAATAGTTACAAAAGTTTATATAAAACTGTAGAAAAATTAGGTTTTTGGATTGATTTACAAAGTGAGAGTTGTTCGGGGTTAAATCATCCCGCATCAATGCAACGCCTTATAGTCAATATAACCAAATAAGGATTATAAAATGTTACCCACCAAAGATGTAAGAAGCAACGATCTCGATAAGTCGTTAAACTTTGACGTAACTGATCAACACAACCCTTTAACACGTTACTCCAAAATCTCTAGCACTATTGTCTTTATTGACTCAGGGGTTGATGATTATCAGAGTTTAGTTGATGGTACGGTACCGGGAACTGAGGTAATTGTCCTGGAATCTACACAGGATGGCGTTGAACAAATTACCAAGGCTCTGCAAGGACGCACTGATATTTCTGCTATTCACATCGTTTCTCACGGTTCACCGGGGTGTTTGTATTTAGGGAATAGCCAACTTAGTCTAGATACTTTAAACCATTACCTCCCTCAATTAAAAACTTGGTCAACCACTGATTCAGCCACTTCTATTCTGCTCTACGGCTGCAATGTTGCTACTGGAGATGCTGGTACAGAATTTTTGGAACGACTACACCAAATAACTGGTACTGAGATTGCGGCTTCTGCGAACCGCACGGGTAATGCTGCCTTGGGTGGTGATTGGAATCTAGAATGTTGTACGGGTCAGATTGCTGTAGATTCAGCATTTTTTCCAGAATTGATGCAGGTATATCAAGGAGTTTTTGCTGTTTCCTTTAGCAACGCTAACAACTTTACAGTAGGAAATAGTCCTAGTGCTATTGCCACCGGAGACTTTGACGGTGATGGTGATTTGGATTTAGTCACAGCAAACTCAGACTCTGATAACGTCTCGGTGCTGTTAAATAATGGCGGAGGAAGCTATACCTTAAGTGGGAACTTTGGTGTGGGAAATTTGCCCGTTGACATTGCTGTGGGAGACTTCAACAAAGATGGTAACCTGGATTTGGTGACCGCAGACTTTGGTACTCCTTTTGTATCCTCGACTGATAACACTGTCTCAGTATTGCTAGGAAATGGCAATGGCACCTTTGGTTCTGCCACCCAAGTCAACGAAGGAGATATTCCTCTATCCGTGGCCGTGGCGGACTTCAACGGCGATACTGATTTGGATATAGCGGTAGGAAGATTTTCCTCACCAGGTATAGTCTCGGTGTTCTTCGGCAATGGGGCAGGGAGCTTTCCAGTTACTAACGACTTGACGAGCGGGGTTAGTGGTTTTTCTACCTCTGTGGGGGACTTCAACAATGATGGTAACCTGGATATAGTCACAGGAAGTGGCAGTAACGAAGTCTCGCTGCTGTTAGGGAACGGGACAACAACCTTTCAGCCTAGTATATCGATTCCAACAGGTGTGTCTTTTGCTGCTCCTGATGCTGTGGGAGACTTCGACAACGATGGCAATCTGGACTTAGTGATAGGAAGTGGTTCTGGTGCTGAGAACGACATCGCAGTGCTGTTGGGGAATGGAAATGGTACCTTTGGTTCTCCCATACCATTTACAACTGGTGGAGGTTCTGAAGTCGCCGTGGGGGACTTCAATAGTGATGGCAACTTGGACATTGCAGCAGCAAGTGATGATCAAGTCTCACTGCTATTAGGGAATGGTGCAGGAGGCTTTACCCCTTCTGGTCAGTTTGATGTGGGCAGTAATCCCTCTTCCATCACCGTAGGGGATTTCAACGGTGATGGTAAACCAGACATTGCGACGGCCAACTCTGGCTCCAACAACGTTTCAGTATTACTCAACACTAGCTCCTCTTCCATGTTTGCTTTAGGTTCAACAACTCAAGTAGGGGACTTTCGAAACGATACTGACTACTTAGTCGCTGATGTAAATGGAGATGGTGAATCTGATCTGGTTGAACTTTGGAATAATAACAATAAGTTCTTTGCTGCCACTTGGATTAGTAATGGTAGCGGAGGATTTAACCTCGGCAGTAATACAGAAGTAGGGGACTTTCGAAACGATACTGACTACTTAGTCGCTGATGTAAATGGAGATGGTGAATCTGATCTGGTTGAACTTTGGAATAATAACAATAAGTTTTTTGCTGCCACTTGGGTTAGTAATGGTAGCGGAGGATTTAACCTCGGCAGTAATACAGAAGTAGGGGACTTTCGAAACGATACTGACTACTTAGTCACTGATGTAAATGGAGATGGTGACTCTGATCTAATCGAGCTTTGGAATAATAACAATAATTTCTTTGCTGCCACTTGGATTAGTAATGGTAATGGTGGATTTAACCTCGGCAGTAATACAGAAGTAGGGGACTTTCGAAACGATACTGACTACTTAGTCACTGATGTAAATGGAGATGGTGACTCTGATCTAATCGAGCTTTGGAATAATAACAATAATTTCT
>NZ_JAAHHS010000275.1 GCF_010692395.1 Moorena sp. SIO3H5 | reverse complement strand
AATAACGTCATGTGCTGTTCCTCCGAGCTGTAAAATGGGTGCGATATCCCGACTGGGCGTGATAATGATTAACAGTGGCAGTGACATAATACTGACCGTTGAAGCGTTTTCCTAAGCCCTCAATCTTGATGACTTTGCCTGCTCGTAAATCTGTACGCCCCCAACAAACCCCTTCACCAGTAATTAAGGTTAGTGCGATATTATTGAAGCGGGCTTTGGCAAATTGATCGGCTTCTGCTTGAGTGAATACTGGGCGATCGCTTACTTGGACAACTGCTGTACTAAAAGCGTCTTCAACCAGGGCAGCACCACTTTTTTGTCCCCCCATTGTGGACACTTCATCCCCAACCTTTGCTTGTGCAACAATCTCTTGTTTTTCTTTAGGATTCCAACCCCGCACTGTTAACTCAGTTATTTGTCCCATAGAAGATAAATGGGGATAAAATTCTATCAAGTCATCTTCAAAGCTAAGGGTTATAATTTCACTTTCGGCATTACCTACAGGTCGGAAAAATAGGGTTTTATCTTCAACAACTACTTCGTAGTTAATCCGTTTGGCTCTCTCTTGCAAAAACTCAATGTCTGTTTGCTCCGCTTGTAAAATATATTCATGCACTACCTGGCTATCTTCAACTTGAGCAGTGAATCCTGCATCCCTGGCAATTTTGGCAGCAATATCACTATCTTTTTGCTGGAGGAAGGTTTGGGTTTTTTTACCTCGCTGGAGACGATGGCGACGGTCATAACCCCGCACCGTTAACCTGGGCAGTCTATCAAAGGCAAATTCTGGGTCTATGCCAGTAATTTCGCCAATAATCAGGGTTTCTAAATTATCACCATAGCCGAGTTTAACTTCCACAACATTGCCAATGGCAAACAGTTCTTCGTCATTAATCCAAGTCGTTTCTTCTTGCTTACTATCTGAATGTGTAAGTTCGAGTGTAAACATGCCTGGTAATTTCACATCATGGTCAACGGTAAGGCTAATCACGTGCAATTTCGCTTCCACAGGCAAGGGTGAGCCGTTGATGATAATTTCAAAATTAGGAACAAGAGGGCTTTCGCGGTTAGCAACTGGCATAGATTATTTCTATTTGAGTTGTGAACAGAATCCCTGTCTTGATGCAGTCGCTCATGGGGGAAACCCCCAAGACCGCGCTGCATCGCTTAGGGAAAGGCAAGAGGCAAGAGGCAAAAGGCAAGATTTAATCAAGTATATAGGGATTTTTGGAGCAGGGAGCAGGGAGCATTCTGAAAGAGCTTGGAGGATTTTTTTGTGTTCTAAAAAATCAGCAAGATTGTTCATGACCTATTAGCTGATAGCTGATAGCTGATAGCTGATAGCTGATAGCTGATAGCTGACATAAATGCTATAGATCATTCTTCTCAACCTAATTTTGGAATAGTTAAGGTTTGACCAATGTACTTTTCTAAGTTACGTGGATCATCGAGTTGATTAGCTTCGGCAATAATGCGCCAACGTTTAGGATTCCGGTAAAATTGGGCTGATATATCGCTTAAGGTATCGCCACCCTTGATAATATGAGTGGTGAGTTCAGGATCGGTTTGACGTTTGTCTGCTAATGGAGCGAGAAATTCTAGGACAGTAAGGTTTAAATTGGCTCTCAGGGGTTTACCATTGCCTTTAAAGAGGGTGAAATTTTGGGTCAAACTGGTAATGACACCAGTAAAGGGGAAATCGGAACCGACAGGAGCTTGACCCCAAGAAATTTCACAAACTGGCGGATGCTGTTCATCTCGCTCAATGCGAGTTAGAGCCACAATTTTGTTGGTTTCTTGTCGCACATCCTGAAAAATAAGGCTTTCAGTGACATCGAAAAACAGTTCCAACGTTAGCTGACGACTACCTCCTCCTTTAAATTCTACAGTGGGTGCATTAACCTGTCTTTGAGTGTTGGCTTGTTCTCCACTAGAGTCTTTCGGGGGTCCCCAGTTAACGGATTTACTGACAGAATAGGATTCTGGATTGAATTGCACTGAAAATGCCTTTTTCTGCAACCTGTTATACTGCTCCCCCTGTTTTTCTAAAGGAGTAATCGTCAGCTTCGTTAATCTTTGTTGTCCTAGTTCCATTTCCCAATCCCCCGACGTTCCCTTTCTACCATTAGTTTACGAGCCAGAATACGACTGACTTGTTCAGCCACTTTGGTTAAATCTATCGCTGATGCTGGTGCTGTTTCTGGGGTAGACATCGGCGTTGTGGCATTTCCCAACCTTGCTTGAACGGTAGAGTTTTCCACTGCATTGGTTTGACGTGCGATCGCTCCATTCGTTTTTATTTGGGTGATTGCTAGAGGTAGAGGCAGTTTTTGATGATGGGAGCTTCTGGTTGATAAGTCTTTACTAGCCTCTATGGTATTGGTAGTTTTCAGCCAAACCTTGTTTAATTCAGATGAAGAAGATAACTGGGTAGGCGTTGTGTAAACTACAGTATGGTTACTAGCAAGTGATGCTTTTTGAGATAGTTGTATAGGTGAATTTCCATGCTGTTTTTGTATGAAAACAGTTGGCTTATAGTTTGTTTCTGCTAGTTTGGGTTGGATAGGTTTGTTACTTAAAGGTTGATTTTTAGCTTGAATCGTACTTTGATATGATTTACTATTTGTTTTTGCTAGAGGTAAATCTGGACTAGAGTTAGTGTGACTTATAGTTTGGTAATGACTAGCTTGACTTATGGTGGGAGTGTGAGGGATTATTTTACCGGAATTGGGAGATAGTTTAGCTTGAATTACAGTATCCTCGTTATCCTCTTTTTGGTAAACCGTACTTGGAGATGATGGACTATTGGTTTGAGCCAGAGGTAGATCTGGAATAGATTTACTTTGAACTCTACCAACATTACTAGCCTTAGCTGCTGTGATGGTTGCTTTTCGACTAATCCGCAACATTCCCGATTTTTCAGGGTAGGGAGGTGAGGAAGAGCTACTGGTTTCACGTTGAGATTGAGTTACTGTAGGATTGGTGCTAGATTTAGGACTAGATTTAGGATCTTTATGCTCTTGTATAGAATTAGACTCATGACGTGATAAGGTATTAATTTCTGCCAACGTTCCTTTACGATTAATCTTAAGCTGTGGTTGTGTTCCTTGCCTACTTCCCTTCTCCCCAGTTTCCTGAATTGTCTTCCCAAGGGGAGTAGAGGAAGCAGACTTAGGCTTTTTTTCTACCAATGAAATTGGGGTTGTAGTCTGGTTGTGGTTAGTTTCTTTGACCAATGGCTTGGTCATTACTGTTACTTTCTGGGATATTGCTGTCGGGGTTTTCCCTACAATTTCCCTACTATTGTCCCTACTATTGTCCCTACTATTGTCCCTACTATTGTCCCTACTATTGTCCCTACTATTGTGAAATGGTTTTGGTTGAGTCTGCACAAAGGGTTGAGCTGTTTTTCCCGTTTCTGAATAGCTGCCAGGATTGACTCGCCATTGCCCATCAAAGCCGTCGGCTGATTCTGTGCGCTGTCGCTGAAGACGTGACATGATGGCTGTAGGCTGCAAAACTCCAGAACCATAACGTAATTTTACTTGTTCCGGTAACACGGACTTTTGTACAAGTCTTCCCGCTGTCCCTTGAGTAGCTTGGTAATGACAATGTAACTGCTGGGTATTAATGACCCCAGCAGGTTTAACCAGTCGCCGCTGTAGACGTTGCCCCAAGCTTGAACTGTCTGGATTATTGGAGGAGGGTAAAGGAGAATCTTCCATTCTTGTGTTGCAATAGTCAACTTTTGAACTGGGGTCTTGCACCAAGTTGAGTTTTTTGTACTGGTGCAAGATCTCAGTTGAATAGCGATCGCTAATTCTGTGAGCCTCCAAACCACTGACGAACCATTGCTCGTTGCTCAGGGTTTAGGAACACTCGAATCTTCTTGGATTTTTTTGCCGTATTTTCGGAGTCCTTGGAGAGGCCGCGAGAAGATGTTAATGATCGAGAGAAGATTTGCGGTAAGTTTTGCTTTTGGACAACTTTCAGCTTGGTCGGATCCCATGATTTTTCCACCGTTGAGACCGACCAAGTATTCAATGAGTTCAAACTCAAACCGGGTAAATGTGTCTCGACAGCCAACAACAATCGTGAGCTTATCTCCGCGCAAAATCCGTTCGAATATGGCTCTAAGTCCTTTGTTTTTGTAATTGAGTCCTGAGCCGATATCTGTGACGATTTCCGCTTCCGGGAAGAGGGAGTGCATGTAAGCGATTTGCTTAACTAGGTCGTCTTTTTGCTTACTGTTACTGACTCGACAGTAGCAGATAGTTGCTGACTGCCTTAGTTGTCTTCGCCCAAGGCTGAGCAAACTTTTTGTGTCAAAAAGTCTGGTACCTCCTGGTGTTTTTTCGCATTTGATGGTGCCATTGTCTGCAGACTTGCTCAATCTATTCCTAGAAAGTCCCGTGAGTTCGGCTAGCTTAAAGAGTGGGGTGTCAATCAAGAGGTAGTTATACAACATTTACTTTAGCCTAAAGAAGACATTTGTTAATCAAAACTATATTCAATTGACTGCAATTTTATTAGTAAAAAATACTTGTTTTATAAACCATCCCTGGTAAACAATGAATGCAAAATCTGATTTAATAAGCCGACCTAATTGCCCTTACTGCAATTGTGAGCGAACAGTTAAAAAGCGATGCAGAGGTGGGACTTGTGGCGAAAAACGGGTCAAGGGCACCTAAGCAGTCATGGGGAGCCAGTCTGGTAAAACTAATCATATTGAAAGATTAAATAATACCTTAAAACCTCAGGGGTTGACAACAAATCTCAAACCTAGATAGGTGTTAGGTGTTAGGTTTTAGGTGTTGGGTAAAATGAGCGCATCAGAGTCATTTGTATTTGCCAGCAATTGAAGCAATTTTTACCAATTCAACTTCTTCTATAGTTTTATTGAATCCATCCCGCAAGGGCAATCTTCCCGCGCCACCTAACCCCATTAACCTAACCCCTGTAAGATTTTAAAGAGCGCTTGTCACCCCCTGAGCTCTATCTGACCAGTTTGGGCATTCAAACGCCGATTAATCTGGGCAACTTCCTCCACCCACCGTCGTCGCTGACTGTGTTCCATGGCCATGATGGATTCATAGTGCCAATGAAAGTGGTAGGCGAGATAGGCTACCTCCTGATGGAGTTGATCGAGGGGGTAGCCTAAGATTCCCCCGACATATCTAGTTCCACGGCAAAATCTTTTTCACAGTGGGGACAGATAATCTGGAGCGATCGCATTCCATTGCCATTGATCCGATTGTAGAGATCCTGCAAATAAGCCAAGTCTGAGGCAAATAACCCTTCAATCACTTTTGGGTTAATGATTTCGACAGAACCAATGCGGGTGACAACCCGAGATAACAGAATGACAATTAAATAGGCTGGGTTAGATTGTACGCGAGGGTCTTTCAGGGGCACAATTTCATCAGCAGCCGTTGCCAATCGCATTGTGCCTTCCCGATGTAAATTTCCCTCTTTGTCCACATAACCTGCTGGTAATGTAAACTCATACTCAGTTTGCAGCATTGTTGCTTGCTCAGGAATGCTCAGAGTAGTCATTATTTATACCCGCTCCAGACGTTCACAAGTCACGGTTAGGGTATCAATGGCAACATCACTGCCTTTGGCATCCAAACTAGGTGCTTCATACTTACTAGCCCAGGCTTTAAAGAAGTTCCAGCGTACTTTCTCCTGTCCGGTATCATCAAGCAGAATGATGGAACCATTTTTGCGTTCAATCTGTCCATTGACTGCAGCTAAGTGCCAGTCATAGAGTTCACGGGAATCGGTTATTCCCCATTTCAGGGAAATGTCAGGATAACTGGCTTTCCCTCGCAGCTTACGTACTGTAGCATCGTCTCCACCTTCACGATATTCAACGATTTCTACTTCAGAACCAAAACCACTACATTCAGAAAATCCTGCCTGAACAATGCCATCAATTTCCATCAGGAAACGATAGTTCTTATAGGGATCAACTCTTGCCATGACTAAATCTCCTTTCCAGTTAGTTCAAAAGTTTATTACTCGCCTTATTACTCACCAGCGGTTTGCTGGATGCGGAAGATAACAAATTCAGCAGGCTTGACAATGGCTACCCCAATCAGGGTCACAACTTGCCCTAACGCTCTTACTTCTTTGGGATTGGTTTCCGCGTCGCATTTAACAAAAAAAGCTTGCTCCGGTGTTTCCCCAAACAATCCTCCATCCCGCCATTCATTTAACAGAAAATCTCCCACTGTCCGTTTAATCCGTTGCCACAGGGCTAGATTATTGGGTTCAAAGACAGCAAACTGTGTCCCCTCATCAATAGATTCCTGTAGGTAGTTGAAATAGCGACGGGTACTGACATAGCGAAAATCAGCATTAGCATCATCTGCCATAGTCCGCGCTCCCCAGATTTTAATGGTGCCTTTGAAAGAACGGATCAGGTTAATCCCTTCCGGATTTAAACCATCATGCTGGGCTTTACTAATAGGACGACTGACATCGAGGGCATTAACAATAACTTCGTTAGCAGGTGCTTTAAACACTCCCCGGGTTGCATCATTACGAGCATAGATTCCAGCAATATGACCACTAGGAGGTAGAGTATCTGGGGCATTGCTAACGGGATCAAAGACATTAATCCAGGGATAGTAGATAGCAGCATAGCTGGCTTGCTGACTACGACCAACAGGACGGATATTTTCTACATCACTTGGCTCTTTAGTTTGATCGCCATCTAGGACTGCTACTCGGTCTCCCATTTTGGCGCAGTGAGCGATGATAGCAGTGTGTTGAGTTTGACTTATTGCTGCAGGTAAGGCAACAATGGTGATTTCATCAACTGTTTCAAACTTCTCTAACTCTTCAGCCGGGTTATCAATTTCTGTTGCAGCGGCAACCCGGAGCACATAACAACGGGAACCTCCATTGAAGAAGAAGCCATACACCCCATGGGCTAAGATTTTATTGCCCTCTTGGAAATCACCAAACTTAGTTTTGAACTCTTCCCAACTGGTAATTAATGTTGGTTGACCTGCGGTCGCCACCTCGTAAGGGGCAGGAACAGCATTACCCTGATCATCTAAAACAGGATTACCATCATTATCCTTTTGAAACTGTCCTGGTTGGTCTGGCATAGTAACATTATCAGCTACCACACCAATAAACCCAGCAACACTGGTTGCCACTCCAGCAACAGGTTGGGAAGCTGGCGGCACGTATTCAACATAGACTCCAGGGGAGAGATACTGTGGCATAATTCTTACTCCTTGATAATCACGAAAATTACTGCTGTAACTCCAGGTTGTAATTACTTGCTGCGGTTTCTACTGGGATAGTGATATTAGCCTCCTGTACACCATCGTCTAACTGCACCCGTAAGGTATAAGCACCAGCAGGAATTGCCCCGATGCTATAGTTTCCATCTCTATCAGTGGCTGCCCTCAGATTACGCTCAACCAAAACAACCGTTGCGCCTACAACAGGTTTATTGTCAGCATCCGTAACTCGTCCACCAATCCGGAAAAATCGTTGTTCGTTGCCTGGTAAAAGTTGTGGTGAGGATGGTGAAATCCTCTGACCTAAAAATCCTTGTTGAGTGCTAGGCACCAGTTGTGGTGGTGAGGATGGTGAAATCCGCTGACCTAATTGCCAATCTTGAGTAATCACAATGGGGGTTGGCTCTGGCTCAAATAGTTCCTTAATCGCAATGGTTACTGTGACTGTAATGGAAGGACGTAATTGATTCCCCAATGCAGTCCAAAACTCGGAAGCGCTTTGTACTCGCTCTACTTGAGCAGTTACCATCGGTAAAGGTAGATCTTGCCCAGCAAGTCGAGTATTTTCTAAAAAAGGTATGTCTGGAATAGTTGGATAGGCTGAGAATAGTTGCAGCACTTGGCTGAGTAATCGGTGTTCTTGCAGGGGTAATTCTTCGCCACCAATGGGCCAAGCTGTGACTAAATAAGAACAGGCTATGCGCTTTGGAGGATTATGAATAATTGCCTGTCCATCCCGCATCTCAATAGTTGGTTCATTACTACGTAGTTCCAGGTTTTCCCGAATATCGTACAGAAATAAATTCACCGTCGTCTGTCCAGGACTAAACGTTTCTGAGGGACGCTCAAAGGAAATTTGAGCCTCCGCTAATTCTGGAAACCTTGACGATAGCCTGGTATCTTCCAAAATCCTTCTCAACACTTGACTCAGATCGCGAATCATCCTAACTGACCTGGTTGGATTTACTCAGCAGCTACGCACCCGACTGTCACAGCCTAGGGCGTGTTTGTACACTTCTTTATTATTAATTTTTCCAGACATCCTCTACCAGTCACGTTTTCTAGCTAGTAATGTTTGACTAGCTCATTTGAACTAATCCATTTTGACTAGGAAGATGCTGTGACTAGTGTCTGAAAATCAAAAATTGAGAAATTGACTATATTTCTCTGCAGATGGGGAGATGGGGAAAATAGTCCTTAAGTTAAGGTATATTTTAATACATATTTAGAGTAGCTTATACGGAATGAACGTACGTAGTCGTCCCAATCTTTAAAAACTTACCCTTGTAAGGGGCGGGGGGATTCCTATTCCACCTCAAGCAGGGCTACAGTTTTTGCTTTGACTCGAAACCCATAATTGTTGAATCTCAATAAATAAAGGATATAAAATCTAATATCTGTGTTATACTACTGGTTGTGAACTCACAGAATCAATCTAATTGTGGTGCAATCAAAATTGTATAAACTACTTAAGTTAAGTATAAAAAAATTACCAAAACAAAAAATAAATATCCAAAAAAAATATCAGCATAAATATTGGATAAGTTTTCGTTTATATTCAACATTTATAACCAGATAAAGTAATTTTTTATTTATGGTGTTAATAATTGCATAAAGTAAAACTATTTTGTAGGTTAAATAGTTTTAACTATGAGGTGGGAGCGACTGCATCGCTAGTTTAAAAGATTTAGTTACAGTCTCTTGGTGCGCGTTTCCTAGCCCTTCCACGAAAGCGCGGGGTGGCACCGCTGATGAAACTAGGTGAGGAAGGAGTAGTATGCCCTTTTCTGTCAAGTTTTGTTGCATCCTGCAACATTTCTGCTCGAAACCCTGAAGGTTAAATTCTATCCTTCCCCAAACAGGTTGTGATCATCAATCAAACAGGATATCTATAGGTACTTGACATGTCTATCATGAAAGAGAAACGTAATCTTACTCTTTATAGTCAAGATATAGCTACTAAAGATCTACAATCCGAGTTAGGAAATCAAGTGATTGGTAAGCTGTTTATCAATAATTCTTGTTTTTTAGTTTTTGAAACAAACCACGAATTTAAACCTAGTTTAGGGTCTAGCTCTAATTCACCCCCTCAAAGCAGTTGTCGTTTGAATGCAGTTGGTTATCTTGAGGTAGATGGGAAATTTTATTCAATTACAGAAGAAAATACTACTTCCGCCACATCTCATGTTGCTAGTCTATTAACAGAACGAGAGTTACAAATTGTTACTCTTGTTGCCTCAGGTCAGTCTAATAAGCTAATTGCTAAACAGCTTGAAATTAGTGAATGGACAGTTTCTGCTCATCTACGTCGGATCTTCCTGAAGCTGGATGTAGATAGTCGAGCGGCTATGGTTTATCAATGTGCTCCTTTGATTCAGCAATTAGAAATTAAGTAGCTATAGCAGAAGTCAGAAGTCAGAAATCAGAAGTCAGAAGTCAGAAGTCAGGTATGAGCTGATAGCTGACTGCTGACCCATGATATTGTATGGCACTGGATGCGATCGCATTATCTGGTCGAGCACTCGATGCGATCGCATTATCTGGCCGAGCACTCGATGCGATCGCGTAATCTGGCCGAGCACTGGATGCGATCGCATTATCTCCGAGCACTGGATGCGATGCGTGAGCATTGAGCCGCTACGCGAACGCATTTTATTCTAATGATGTAGACAGGCTTTTTAGTACTTTAACTATTACCTACTCTAGGCTCCCTAATTTTAGATCATAAGCTCCCTTTTTATATCAGTAAATTGAAAAATACTGTCAAATTAAATAACACCTAACTGAGTCTATAAATAGCTAATTTTAATAATTGCAAATAAATGTAAATATTAGTAATTTAAAGCTTGCATTTTTTCGAAGAGTTATATATACTATAGAAGGTAAAGATCGATACTAATAGCCGCGCTGGTCGTAGCCGTTAATAACTACCAGCGCGGCTTTCCTCCCAACCAAATAGGAGTTACTTCCATGATGGCAGACAAATCACGATCATCAATCCCAGCTTTTAAGCAACCCACCGGTGCTAATGATGCTGGTTTGGTTAAGAGTTGGAATTTTTTACTCTTTTTCGCTTGCGGCGTTACCCTGTCGAGGGCGCACCCTACAATATCGTAGATTAGCCCAAAGGGGTATGGCTTGGAGCGTTGCTTA
>NZ_JAAHHS010000274.1 GCF_010692395.1 Moorena sp. SIO3H5 | reverse complement strand
GTCAGCTGACGTAACAGAGATTAAACCAATGCTTACCTGTTTTATTCAAAAGCACCGATCTAGTAGCGCATTAGCTGAGAGTTGAGAGCTGAGAGCTGAGAGCTGAATGCTTAAATAGCACTTAGCCCATCCTACTTCACTGCCAAGCAAAAAAATTCTCTAACAAATCTACTTTATGGTTTTAGCAGGCGCACAATCAACCTAGCTCAATCTCGGTCGCCCACTCAATGTAGTCATTTTCTGGCGGGCAGGATGCCCACCCCACTCCTATTCATCCAAAGATTCAGCAATGCATGGCTAGTCCAGGGTACAAGGAAGGAATTCCATGCGATCGCTAAAAGCGATCGCAAACAAAATCCCAGCAGTCCAATCCCAGGAGTAACAAAGTTTTGTGTAGCGTTACAGGATTGACCATGGCAAGCTGATATCCTAAGCTTATCCGAAGTCCATGCTTAGGATGTCTTGCTCCAATTGATGGTCACCGATAAGGTGAGAAGATAGAGGTGGAAGGATGAAGGAGGAAAGATAAAGTATAAAAATATACCATTAGCAATGGTTACAATCAATGCAATGGTTGATACTTCAAGTCTTCCATGGCTTTTATCTTTTGCCTACCCCTGTTGTTAAAGGGGATAATGGGGGGAGAACCCATCCAACCCTTTGGTCTGCAAGCCTGTTGCCTCAATGTTACCCATAGCCTTTAAGTGTTAAGGAATGTCAACCACTTCCACGCCATCCCTAAGAACCCAACAAAACCCTCTGTGCGCTAAGCTGGCGGACTGTATTGAGTCGAACTGGCGGCGCTACTTCGACCTTTCTCCTTATCATTTACCAGCCGAGTTAGGCTACGTACAAGGACGGCTTGAGGGAGAGAAACTGACTATCGAAAACAGTTGCTATCAGACACCTCAGTTTCGGAAAATGCACCTGGAATTGGCAAAAATAGGTGAGATGTTGGACATTTTACACTGTGTAATGTTTCCTCGTCCAGACTATGCTCTGCCCATGTTTGGCTGTGATGTGGTGGCAGCTAGAGGACAAATTAGTGCTGCGATCGCAGACCTGTCTCCACTCCATCCTAAACGTACCTTACCCGAAGCCTATCACTGTTCTTTAGAGACCCTACCAAAACCTGAGTTTAAACAGCCCCGTGACTTACCACCTTGGGCAGACATTTTTTCAGAATTTTGCATTTTTGTGCGTCCCAATGGTCCAGAAGAAGAAGCACAGTTCTTAACATGGGTGGATGATTTATTACAGATTCACTGTGCCCATGCTGCTAATGCCCTACCGGTCTCTAGAGAAAAGCAAGCAGAAATTATTGCTAGTCAACACTATTATTGCAGCAAGCAGCGGCAGAATGACAAAACCCGGCGGGTGCTTGAAAAAGCGTTTGGTGTTGAATGGGCAGAGAACTATATGACTTCGGTGTTATTTGACTTGCCAGGATCTTAATACTTAAATCCCCGGCGCGAGGATTGCTCACGCCCGGGGAGTTGTTAACAATAACTATTCCTGTACTGTTACAGATGTTCCCAAAGCCACTCTGTTATACAAAGCTTTGACATCATCATTACGCATCCGGACACAACCGTGAGACACTGCTTGTCCCACCAGTTCCTCATCATTGGTACCATGAAACCCGATGTAGTGTGTTCCATCACTCCAAAATGCCATCCACCTTGGACCAAGAGGGTTTTCTGGTCCTGGATCAACAACTTCACCAGTGATAGGATGCTGCCAAACTGGATTTTGAACCATCTGTGTCACTTGGAAATTTCCTGTAGGGGTTTCCCAACCAGGCTGACCGATGGCAACTGGATAACTGGCTTCGAGTTTATCTCCTCGATAAACATAAAGACGACGCTCATTTAGTTTAATCACTAAACGAGGGGTATTATTAAAGTAATTTTCCTCTTGCCGCAGATAGTGATTGACTTCTTCGAGAGGGGACAATTGTGGTGTTTCAAGCCTTGGCAGAAAGCTTTCATACCGAATTTCTTTCCAGTTACTGACACTAGTATTGGTTATATCAGCGGCGGCGGTGGCTACCTCTGCGTAGAATAACGGGATAGCTACACTTAAGCCGCACACAATTAAGCGTTGGGTGGAAAGTTTTCCGTTCACGATTTCCTCTTAGCTAGTCTATATTTTATGTGCATATTCTACTTGATCATGTTTTGTTCACTATTGACCACTGACGGTTAACGGTTGACTGTTATACAGCTGCAGGGCTTTGTTCTCAACAGACATGATCTAAACAGACATAATCTAAACAGACATAATCTAAACAGACATAGCTATCGGACTTTATCCGACTCCCCACTCCCCACTCCCTACTCCCTACTCCCTATTATTTAAAAGCAAGATAGATGTCACACTGACTGCTTAATGTTAAGTTGTGACAGCTTACTGGGGGAAAGTGCACCTTTTTCAGTAATAATGGCAGTAATTAACTCCGCCGGAGTCACATCAAAAGCTGGGTTATAAAATTCCACTTTAGGGGGACAAATCACTGTTTCCCCAATCTGATAAATTTCTGAGGGGTGACGTTCTTCAATGGGAATCTCTTCGCCTGTAGATAGCTGAAAATCAATGGTTGAGATCGGAGCAGCCACAAAGAAGGGTATCTGATGAGCTTGAGCAATCAGGGCTAAACTATAGGTACCAATTTTGTTAGCCGTATCCCCATTGGCAGCAATTCGATCAGCTCCCAGTACAACCGCATCAATTAGCCCTTGTTTCATACAATGGGCGGCCATGCTATCGGTAATTAAAGTAACGGGAATACCTTCTTGGACGCATTCCCAGGTGGTTAACCTAGCACCTTGCAAGCGGGGGCGGGTTTCGCCAGCATATAATCTGGCTAATCGCCCATCCCGCCACGCCGAACGCACCACTCCCAAGGAAGTACCATACCCAGCTGTTGCCAACGCTCCTGCATTACAATGGGTCAGAAGACACAGTTTGTCGGGGGTTTTCGGTAATACCTCTAATCCGCGATCGCCTATGGCTTGACAGGTTTGTAAATCCTCCAGCTGAATTTGTTTAGCTGTTTCAAGTAAGGAAGCTTTAATCTCTTCTACTGTCCCGATCGTTTCATAAGCATTTTTAAGCATCCGCATGATTGCCCAAAACAAATTAACCGCTGTAGGACGAGTTTGCCGCAACTGCTGGGCTACAACTTCAAGCTGTTCGAGGAAAGCCTTGCGTTCTTTAGTTTTAATCTCTCTTGCGCCAAGGTAAATGCCATAAGCCGCTGCGATTCCAATCGCTGGCGCTCCCCGAACAATCATAGTTTTAATCGCCTCAACCATATCTTCACAGCGGCTGATTTCTACAATTGAATATTGGCCGGGTAAGCGGTTTTGGTCAATAAGGAAAACTCGGTCGTTTTCCCAAATAACGGGATACACTTGGTATATGGATGAATTCATCTAAGTTCGGTATATTGTTAATTGTTATTTGTTAATTGTTATTTGCTATTTTGTTAACAGTTGACGGTTATGTTAACAGTTAACAGTTAACCGTTAACTGTTAACATAGATGGACTAACTAACAGCAGATGGCTGTCTAGTAAAGAACGCTTCCCTGATCTGTTCAGCAATTTGAGAGCCAGTCAGCCCCAAATCAGCTTTTGATTCATCGGGCTTGGCATGATCCACTAATTTATCCGGTACACCAAAGCGCTTGAGGGGAACTAATATATCATTATCCATCAGTGCTTCTGCCACCGCTGAACCAAAGCCACCGATTAAGCACCCTTCTTCTAGGGTAACTACACGACCAATTTTCTGAGCCAAGGGGAAGATTAATTCTTTATCTAGGGGCTTGACAAAACGAGCATTAATAACCGTTGTTTCAATACCATGCTCGCTAAGAATTTCAGCGGTTTGCATGGCGGTGTAAACCATACTGCCGTACCCTAGCATTAACAGGTCGTCACCATTACGCAAAAGTTCTGCTTTACCAATGGGTAGGGCTTCCCAACCATCTTCCATCAGAGGAACGCCATAGCCACTACCCCGAGGATAGCGCATGGCAATCGGACCATCGGTGTGGTTGACTCCTGTAACTACCATACGTTGCAGTTCAGCTTCGTCTTTGGGAGCCATAATTACCATATTAGGAATGCATCGCAAATAAGCGATATCATACATCCCTTGGTGAGTAGGGCCATCAGCACCAACAATTCCCGCACGGTCGAGGCAGAAAAATACGGGTAGGTTTTGGATACAAACGTCGTGAATGATTTGGTCGTAAGCCCGTTGTAAGAAGGTGGAGTAAATAGCTGCAACTGGTCGCATTCCTTCACAGGCTAGGCCAGCCGCTAGGGTGACGGCGTGTTGTTCCGCAATCCCCACATCAATGTATTGGTCAGGGAGTTTTTCTTGCAATTTATTCAACCCTGTCCCGGTAGCCATAGCTGCCGTGATGCCAATGATTTTAGGATTATTTTGAGCTAGTGTGACCAGGGTGTGGGCAAAAACTTTGGAATAGCCGGGGGGTTTGGGTTTTTTAGCTGGAAGCGCTTTACCCGTAGCTAGGTTGAAGGGACTTTGGGCATGGTAGCCCACTTTGTCCGCTTCTGCGATCGCATACCCCTTGCCTTTCGTAGTTGCCACATGCACCAGCACTGGTCCATCTAGCTTGTGGGCGTTGGTAAAGGTGGAAATTAACTCCTCTAGATTGTGACCATCTACCGGTCCGATGTAAGTAAAGCCAAGTTCTTCAAATACTGCTCCGACCTTAGGTACGGCTAAACGCTTCATCCCTTCCTTGACCCGTTGCAAGTCTGGGGATAAAGACTCACCGACAAAGGGGAGATTTTTGAACTGTTCCTCTAAATTGTCAGTAAGAAACTGCATCGGCTCAGAAAGCCGCACTTTGTTTAGGTAACGGGGAATAGCCCCGACATTGGGGGAGATGGACATCTCATTGTCATTGAGAACCACCAGTAGTTTAGTATGGGGTAGATGTCCTGCATGATTGATGGCTTCCAATGCCATGCCACCGGTCAGAGCACCATCACCAATAACTGCTGCTACTTTGAAGTTTTGCCCTTTGCGGTCTCGGGCTATCGCCATACCCAAAGCAGAAGAAATACTGGTGGAGGCATGACCGGCTCCAAAGTGATCAAACTTATTCTCGCAGCGCTTTAGATAACCAGCAATACCATCTTTCTGCCGTAGGGTATGGAATCGATTATAGCGCCCCGTTAGCATTTTGTGGGGATAAGCTTGGTGTCCAACGTCCCATACTACCTTATCATAGTCAAGGTCAAGTGTTTGATACAGAGCTAGGGTTAATTCTACCACTCCCAAGCCTGGACCTAAGTGACCACCACTAGTAGCTATGGTTTGGAGATGTTTCTCGCGAATTTGACGGGCAATTTCCTCTAGTTGACGAATCGATAGACCGTGCAACTGATTTGGATGAGTAATTTCACTGAGATACATACCGTCTCTTTGAATTGCTACTGGATTTTGTTGATTTTTGTCTTTCGACTTCCTAAAAGTATCCAATAATTTGGCGCTTAGAGGGTTATATGGAAGCTAAAGACTACCTGAAAAATGGCATTAATGGTCAATTTTATATTGTAAATTTTCCTTGCGACCAGCAGCCTTTAACCATTGCTCCCGATATTCCAGTAACGGAAGCGATCGCTACGATGAATCAAGCTCGAAGCAGCTATGTGCTGGTGCTACAGCAGCAGCAATTGCTAGGTATTTTTACAGAACGGGATGTGGTCAAAGTAGCAGCAGCTGGAATGGTAAACTCAGCTGTTTCCATTGCTGATGTGATGACTCAAGAGTTAATTACCTTGCCCATCATACCGACACCGGACATTTTCTTGGTCGAGTCCCGATTACGTCAACACCAGATTCGTCACCTACCTCTAGTGGATGAGCAAGGTCAAGTAGTACGTGTGGTGACCCCCCACACCATGGCAGCAATCCTCTCTGCTATCGTGACTAACGTCGAAGACTTGCAGCAAAAGTTGACTCAAAAAGAAGGGGAATTAGTGGCAGCTAATCAGCGATGGCAGCAGGAAGTTGCTGTAAATCAGCAATTTGAGGAGCAATTGGGGGAAAATGAACATGCCTGGCAGTTGAGTCAAGAACGCCTTGAGAGTATTCTGGCTTTCCTAGAAGCAGTGGTATGGTCTTTTGATCCTTCCATTCAAAAACTGCTTTATCTTAACAGTGCTACCGAAAAAGTCTATGGTCGCAGTATCACTGAGTTCTTCGGAAACTTACGCCTGTGGGAATCAGTGGTTCACCCAGAGGACCTCGAAACCTATCAACTGGCACACCAAACCCTGCTGTCAACTGGTGCCAAAGATATTGACTACAGAATTTTGCGACCGGATGGAGCTGTGAGTTGGATTCGCCATCGCGCTCACCTTCTAACAGATGCTAATAACACTCCAATTCGGATCTATAACATAGCCATCGACATCACACAGCTCAAACAGGTTGAGGAAAACCTCAAAGCTACCCTAGTTGAGAAAGAGGTGCTGCTCAAAGAAATTCACCATCGGGTCAAAAACAACTTACAAATTGTTTCTGGCTTGCTACACTTGCAATCTGTGACAGTAGATGAACCCCAAACCCGACTGCACCTTTCAGAAGCTCGCCATCGCCTTGAAGCCATGGCTCTAATTCACAAGAAACTTTATGGTGCGTCAGTGATAGGCAATCTGGATGTAGTCGATTATATCCAGAACCTAGCGGTGAACTTACTGGTAGCTTATCAAGTAACTACCGATAGGATTCAGTTGCACACCACTATTGAACCCATTCCCCTCAGTCTGGATCAGGCCATCCCTTGCGGTCTAATCATCAATGAACTGGTATCGAATTCCCTGAAGTACGGGTTTCCCAATGGACGCTCTGGTGAGATTCATATTCAATTGCACCGTAGCGGGGAGGATGACGTTGCATTGATTGTCCGAGATAATGGGGTTGGGTTACCAGAAGAGTTAGATTGGCGTAATACCCAGTCTTTAGGATTATCGTTAGTTTATGACCTGGCAATAGAGCAATTAGATGGGAGTATGTTTCTCGACCATAGCGAGGGCACAGCTTTCAGAATAGTATTCTCAACAGCAACAATTCTAGAAGCAATAGGACAACAATAGTGGTTACCAGGGTGTTAGTTGTAGAAGACGAAGTTATTGTTGCTAAGACAATTGCTAGCCAGCTTAAGCAATTGGGGTATATGGTATCCGCTACTGCTTCATCTGGCTCTCAAGCCATTACCAAAGCCGCTCAAACTAAGCCTGACTTAGTGCTGATGGACATTTTCCTCAAAGGCAAGATGGATGGTATTACTGCTGCTAGGCAAATCCGTGAACATTTACATATTCCTATCGTCTATTTGACTGCCTATGCAGATGAAGATACCTTGCAACGGGCTAAGGTTACCCAACCCTTTGGCTATGTGACCAAACCGTTTAACGAGAGAGATTTGCGGGTTGCTATTGAGATGGCTCTCCAGCAATACCAGATGGAGCAGTCGTTGCAGAGCAGTCAAGCTCAGTTGGCATCCATTTTAAACTCAATCGATGATGCGGTTATTGCTACCACGACCCAAGGTACCATTACTTTTATGAATGCTTCCGCTGAAGCTTTGACTGGCTGGAAACAATCCGAGGTATGGGGGCGAGATGTGACCTCAGTGTTCCCAATTGTGAATGATCTGACCGGGAATCTAGTTAAGTATCCCCTAGATAAAGTGATCAAGACTGGACAAGCCGTCTATCTGGGTGAGCATAACGCTTTGATCGCAAAGGACGGTGGTCGAATTCCTGTTGGTAATAGTGCCTCACCCCTAAAAGACCAACTGGGAAACGTGAGTGGAGTAGTGCTGGCATTTTGGGATATCAGCGAGGAACCTCAAACAGAAATGTATGAGGAGGTGTTGGCAAAAGAGCAAGAAATACAAGATTTCCGCTCCCAGTTCGTTTCCACCGTTTGCCACGAATTCCGTAATCCCCTGAGTGTGATCCTAACTGCTGCTGAGTTACTTAAGCGCTATGGTAATTTAGCCACTCAGGAGCAAAAGCAGCGTTATCTAAAACGAATTACTATTTCGGTAGAGCGGATGACTGAGTTAATGGAAGAGGTGTTGCTAATCGGTCAATCTGAAGTAGGTCGGCTAGATTTTATTCCAACTCCGATGAACTTGGAGCAATTCTGCCAGGATTTAATTGCAGAACTATGCCTAGATGAAGCCAGCTGCAAGCGGATTGTTTTTACCTCTGACGGGATCCATACAGAAGTTTGTATGGATGATAGACTTATACATTACATTATAACTAATCTGCTTACCAATGCTCTGAAGTATTCTCCTTCTGATCAAATCGTGACCCTTCACCTAACCTGTGATCTTAAACAGCAGTTGGTTGTGTTCCGCATCCAAGATAAAGGAATTGGTATTGCTGAAGCCGACCAAAAGAAAATTTTTGAGTCTTTTTATAGAGCCAAAAATGTGGGAACGATTCAAGGTACTGGTCTGGGACTATCGATTGTGAAACGCTGTGTGGAACAGCATCATGGAGAGATTGAACTGACTAGCCAATTGGGCGTTGGGACAACATTTACGATTAAAATTCCCATAGTAATTAATGGGGAAGCTAGATGTCAGACCTCAGACCTCAGAAGTGCTAATTGGCAATGGCTCGGGAGTAGTAGCAATTAGCAATTACCTTTGTAGGGATTTAGTTCGGGTGTGTTTAAAACAAGAGTAGTTTTAAAAAAGCTAAAATTTCTGGAGCTTAATACCAAGGACAAATGACAAAGGACAAATGACAAAAAAACCAGGGTTAAAACTTGCTATTACTGCGGCGATCGCATTTTTTTTATTCACCTTAATTTTTACTCTACATCGACATTATACTTTTTATTCGTCTTACGATCAAGGAATTTTTAATCAAGTCTTCTGGAATGGCAGTCACGGTCGCTTCTTTCAGAGTACTCTTTCATCCCAGCTGTCTACTAATGTAGTTCATAATGGGGAAGTTCCAAATGTCTATTACCACCGATTAGGGCAACATTTTACTCCAGCGCTATTACTTTGGTTACCGTTATATGCTTTGTTTCCATTTCCCGCTACCCTAACGGTTTTGCAGGTAACCTTGGTAACAGCTGCTGGTCTAGTTTTGTATATCCTGGCCAGACAGTATCTGCAACCGATGTTAGCAGCAATGATTACGGTTAGCTTTTACTGTGCTAATGCTATTCTTGGTCCGACCTTAGCCAATTTCCATGACATCTGCCAAATTCCGCTATTTGTATTTGGGCTACTGCTAGCTATGGAAAAACGCTGGTGGTGGCTGTTTTGGTTGCTGGCAATTTTGATTTTAGCTGTGCGGGAAGATTCCGGGATAGGTTTGTTTGGTGTGGGATTCTATTTAATAGTCAGTCGGCGCTACCCTCGCATTGGTCTGGCAGTTTGTACCCTCAGTTTTGGTTACATACTTGTCTTGACCAATCTAATTATGCCTATATTTTCGGAAGATATTTCTCAACGGTTCATGATCGAGCGTTTTGGTCAGTACGCTGATGGGGATGAGGCGTCTACTCTGGAAATTCTTAAGGGTATGCTGACCAATCCCTGGCGTTTACTAGTAGAACTGTTTACTCCCTTTTTTGGCACTATTCAGTATTTATTAGGTCAATGGTTACCGTTAGCATTTATACCAGCTATTGCTCCCGCTTCTTGGTCTATTGCAGCATTTCCTTTGCTAAAACTCCTGTTGGGTAAAGGTCAATCCGTGCTTGCGATTAATATCCGCTATGCGATGACCGTAGTACCTGGGCTATTTTATGGCGCGATACTTTGGTGGTCAGCTCATCCCCAATTTAGTCAAGCTGTGATCTCGGCTAGGTCTAAGTTTCGGCGCTTTTGGATTTTTTGTCTAACCCTTGCGGTAGTGTTGACCATTACCTCTAGCCCAAATCGAACCTTTTATTTCCTCCTTCCCGATTCCTACCAACCCTTCGTCTATGTGCCCTTAACCCAACAGTGGTCTCGTGTGGGGTCGATCCGGTCATTACTGGCTCAGATTCCTGCAAATGCTAGTGTCTCAGCTACTACCTATCTAGTGCCTCATCTGTCAGGACGTCGGGAAGTCATCCGCTTAGCTGACTTACAGTTGCGCAATGATAATGGCGAGGTCGTCAAGGTGGATTATGCGATCGCAGATTTATGGCGCTTACAACGCTATCAAATTGCCTTTAAGCATGATGGTCAGCGGTTGCGCTCTTTAGTTAACATGATTGACCGAGTCACCAAGACTAACGAGTATGGCATCATTGGTTTTAAAGATGGTGTGATTTTGATGCAAAAAGGCGTAGCATCTAATCCAGAAGCTATGGCAGCATGGCTAAGCTTTAGGCAACAGTTAGCTTAGCTATCAGCTATCAGCTATCAGCTATCAGCCAATGGCTGAATACTTAGGAATAAATTTGCCATTGGTTTGTTTTTCATCCCAGCTTCCCTATAGACTAGGTTTCCAAACTTCGCAATTTATCTTGATAATAAAGAAAGA
>NZ_JAAHHS010000273.1 GCF_010692395.1 Moorena sp. SIO3H5 | reverse complement strand
AGTTTTGTCACTCAACAACGACTGGCGGACAACCCCTCCCATGGGAGGGATTTGAGCTCGCATTTGCTTGCCACTTATAATAATTTTCCGCTCTTCTTCCAGTCCTGGGACTACTTTATCTAACTCTATTTCATCCCCTTCCACTGGCAGTTTTGTTCGGTAGATAATTTCTTCGTAGAGTTCTAAGGCTTCACTTTGGGCTAAAACTACAGTTTCCCGGTATTTGTCTCCTCCAAAGGCACTCAAATCTGCTTGAGTAGTTTCCAGTTGAATCCGGGTAATTTTTCCATTTTCGCCAAACTCATTGCGCAAAACTGTCCCTACGCTCTTAACTTTATAAGCCTGGCTACTTTCTTCATGCTTTAATACCACCCAACTATTTGGGAAAATATTATCGTAGATATCATTAAGATCGATATGTTGCTGATTTGCGATCGCAAACCCTGGCCAGTCCATTGTGTGCAGGCTATCAAACCAACTTCCTGCGAATAGCCTTTCTGCCTGGGCTGCATCAAAATTGGCTAATATACTACGAATTTCCTGATTTATCAATCCATTATTGATTGGTTCCCAGTTTACAACAACAACATCAGGATTACTTGTGTCAATATGGGAGTAAAATACACCACGGTCTGTCCCTGCATATATATAATCATTGCTGCTTCCCTTAGTCGCTATACTTAGGGAATAGACAGTAGTTTCATTTGTCAGATTTTCGTTGTTAATCTCCTGCCAAGTTAAATTAGCAGGTACTTCAGCAGCAGGATCATCAAAAGGATTGTCGCAGAGAAATACCCCTGTGTTTGTCCCCGCAAATAATAGATAATCCTGATTATTGATTTTAGCCGCAACTAGTGAATATACATTTTTTTCATCGTTCAGGGTGTCAGTATTGTTAATCTTTGTCCACGTTATCTGCCCAGTGTCATTTTCCTCGGCACGAAATACACCCTGGTCAGTCCCAATAAAAATATAATAAGTAGTATCTTTTTTAATTCTCGCAATTGAATATACAATCGTGCCACTCAAGCCAATAGAGTTACTATCTCTGTTATTAATATCCTCCCAGATTCTCCCACTATCTTGAGACCTAAAAATGCCATATTCAGTACCCACATAGATGGTATTCCCAGAAACAGCAAGACAGCGGATAATACTGCTGGGCAAACTGATTGTTATGGGCTCCCATTCGTGTAATGGGTCTGGATCCCCTCCGATCGTAATTTTATGTTCGACAACACTAATCCCCCCACTACCTATTTCTACCCAGCTTTCTCCCAGGTCAATGCTTCTAAAAACATTCCCCTCCGTCGCCCCTGCAAAAATATATCCTTTCTCATTAACTGCTACAGAGTAGATATCAAGATTTGTTAAACCTTTGTTAATCTCTACCCAATTTCTGCCTTCGTCCCTAGAGCGGAAGATGCCATTATTAGTACCGACAAACAGACTACCAGTGTTTCCCTCGCGCACCAAAGCCCGAACATCAGCATTTTTCAACAAGTCTGTGGAAATTGACGTCCACTCCCGCTGGTCAATATAGTTAAAAACACCACCGGTGTCATCACTGTACAGGCGTTGCTCCTCCGGACTCAGTTCATTCCACTCGGGAGCCTCGCTACCAAATAGAGTGACTTGTTCCGGTAAAGCAAAGACTTGGATCTCGCTGCGGGGTTCCCAACCCAAACCTTTTTCCCAAGAAACAGTAGTATAATCTAGCTCGTCATCGGTTTCGACTGTTGCTATTGGAGTATAAAGACTTTCAGATAATTCTATTTCCTCCTCTACTATCAATAGAGCCTCGCCCTCTTCCAACTGAGTTTCAGTACCCGATAGCTTGAGTGATACGGTGTCTTCGCTTATGTCTTGCGGGACAATTTCTGAGGGTACATGGGGTTGCAGTAAATTCCACGCCCCCCGCATTTCCAAGGTTTCTACAGTCTCAAATACCTGGGGGTCTTCATCAGCGATGGGTACGCTTTCGACTGTAACTCCCTCGGGGACTTGGACAATCTCCGGTACATCCTCTGATTCTTCGATTGTAAAAGCTAGATAGGTACTGGCAGCAACACCTGGAGCTAGTTCGTAGCCCACTGTCCGACTCAGTTCCAGTAACGATAGTCGCTCGGTTGCCGTGTTTACAAAGCCTTCATTAGCGATCCGTTCTTGGTAGAACGTCAGCACTTCCATCACAGCCGCCCAACCATCTAGGAATGCGATCGCAGGGTCATCGTTGTGGCTAGCAGTCAGTTTTCCTAGGGGTCGCGAACCATCCTTTTGATTAGGGGGGATTGTCTGGGTATGCAACCCGGATTTCATCCGTTTGAGGCTATCATCATGCCTAGCAATCCGATAAGAGAGGGCTGTCAGCCCTGGTGGATTGTAAATTGGTTCTGGTTGGTTTTCTGGTGTTGATGTCATATGCCCCCCTCTAATTCAAACTCGATCAAACCATACTCTGGAGTATAAGGATTATTATCAACTCGCACAATGGACAACGTATCAGTGGCGATTACACCTCGGTTCAGTTCATCCTGAGGTGTCCGACCCCAAACCTGAAAACGGCTAACTTCAGCCCGGTACACCCCATCAATGTCCATCGTCTTCTGAATAATGCGACTTAGGAAAACGGGTTGACCGAAGGTGAAGTTATCTGGATGAAAAAAACCGCGCCTGCCACTCTTGTAATCTTTGTTGCCAAAGGTTTCCTCAAGAGCGCGTCTGATACTGTTTTGGAAATAGCCATCTTTAAGTGTTACCTGTAACACTATATCCAACGGAACGAAGGTCGGTTCGACAATTTCTAGGTCGTGACCCATCAATCGGAATGGCATGATATAGTCGCGCAATTCCTGCTTAAAAGCATCGTCAATCGGTTTGCCCTCATAGCGATCGACCGCAATAAACATAGTGTACCAACTACCAGTCCAGCTCAGTTGGGCAGCAGCCTTTTGCACCTCCGGGTAACGTTGCATTACCTCAACATAGTCTGCTTCTGTAACGCAGTTCTGACGAATGCGGAAAGCCTGAGGGGCATTCAGCCGGGCGTCGGGGATCGGTTCGGGGTCTACACCACCTTCGGCAGCTAAGGGGTTGTAAATTTTAGCAATTTTCCCAACCAGTTCTACGTAGTAATTGCTATCTTGGGTGATCACATAAGCGATCGCCTCTCGACCCACATTACCGGCAGTACCGTTACCACTGCGGTAGCTCGCTTTCATTGTCGAACCGGCTAGGGGGGCTTTACCCAAATTTCCGTCTCCAAAACGCAGGTAGGCTGTGCGATCGCTCTCCATTTCCACAACAAAATCTGAAGCAAACTGATTGCTATTCAAAAGGTCTGGTTGTGGATACCAGGTTTCCCAATCACCACTGTTACTAGCAGAAGATTGTAAACACAAGACTGGTACGGCGTTTTGAGGGTTTTGCTCTAATAGTTGTGCTGCGGGCTCTTCTTTTGCCTGTTCGTGCTTATAAACTTCGCTGTAAGTTAAATCACTTTTAGACAATTGGGGGCGATAGTCCCCGGATGCCTGCACGTTAGGCATGTTATTGTCTTCCTGACTTTTGCCGTGATCGGCAAGTACAATATTACCCCGGGCGAGGCTGAGGGGATCAGTAGTTTTCGGGCAAGAAGGTTTAGCGACGCACAGAGAGAATTTGAGTGCATCGGGAAGAGCCCATTCAATCTCAGTCAATGGCACTGCTGTATTATCTGGTGGGTCCTTAAATCTACCTCCGATCACGTCTTCTACGTCAGAATTGACGTTAGTCAAGCGCACCACCTGACGGTGCTCCGGATCGCCGTCTTCCCCTGTCTGCGGGTTTTTCACCTCTTCAAGTAACAGTAGGTCACCTTTTTGCAAATGTTTTAAATGCCCTACTAATGTCGCTGTCGTGGTACCTTTACTCAAGTAAAACTCAGTTGACCCCCAAGTATAGAACTCAATTTGATTGTGTTCCGATCGCAGTTCCAGGTCGTGTAGGGTTTGAAAAACCTTAGCCCCCTTTTTCTTGAGCACCTCTTGGGCTTCACGGGAATCAGACTTTAGCACTGGCTGCAATGTTGATGCACCCGTAACGAGCATGGAGTCCTGGTGGAGCATTACTGGCTCCATCCCAGACTGTAACTCCAGGTATACCCAAACCCGAGCATTACAGCCTTCATGCAATACGTAGTCTACCAGACGGCAGTGGCGACGGATAGAAATTCGTTGTCGAGCTTTACTCAGGTAGGCCTCTGTTGCCACTGCATCCTGATAATAGCTGGCGCTGTCTGCTGTATAAGCTAATATTTCTGTTAAAACAATTCCAATATCGGCTGGATTGCGCTCTCGCCATTTAGGCATTACCACCGATAGGCGATCAAGTATCAATTGGCGAAAGCTGCTATAGTCCTTTGCCAGATAGGTAATTTCGATGGATTCCTGAGTTTTCAGCTCTCCAAGTAGCGGCTGTTGCGGATCAATTTTCGTGGAGATTTGCTCCGGTTTTCGGAAGCCAAAGCTCAGCTCCTCAAAGAACGGATCTAGGTTGGATATATTAATCAGTTTTAATTGATAGGAATTGCTTTGCTCCTCACTATCTGATGATGTCAACGGATGCTCAACTTTGAGTGTCAGCAGATTTCCCTCTATGGTTAGTTCTAGCAACTGAACGTCACTGCTAACCACCCCACCTTTGGTAATCTGGATATTACCAAAAGTGACTTCTTCGGGAGCCACCTGTTTGCCTTCCAAACCTGGTGCTGCAGGGAGGAAATAAACTAGCAGATTCCACTCGTATTCAGTATCTTCTAGCCACTCAACTTGGATATAATCAAGGCCGATCTGAATCGGATGAGCGCTCACTGCCATCCGTCGCTGATGTCTGAATTCGCTATCCATTACTGTACAGTCCTTTATTCTCCCTGCTCGAATTTAGCCACTTCCCGTTGCTGATTACGTCTAATTATATAGACTACTGTCACAGTTAACTTGGTATCTTCAGTTTCTACCTGTAGTCCTTCTACGTGGATCAGTTCCCCCAACCACTCCTGTAAAGAACTTTGTACCATCAACTCAACAGAACTAGTGAGGTCTTGGCTATTGGGAGCAAAAATCAACTGCATTAAACCCGTGCCAAAAGTAGGGCGGTTGACTCTTTCTCCCGGAGTCGTGAATAGCACTTGCTCGATCATTTGACGGATATGTTCTGGCCAGTCCGCTTCTGCTACTCGCTTATTTTCGTCAATTTCAAAAGGATAAGCAATTTCCATTTGTTAACTCAATTTTGTCTAATTGAAAACTTATCAATGAGCACTTACATTACTTCCAGTGCCCCGTTATTAACGTTGACTTTAACCTGAGATAGGTTAATCTTTGCTCCACCACTGGCCTTGACATCTATAGCAGAATTAATGGCTATTTCCGAGCCATCATTACTTATTTTTATCCCAGAGGAAGCTAGTTGCATCTCTGATTTACCGTTCTTTAGCTGAATACCGTCATTTGTTAATTTCGCTGTAGATGATTTTTTATTTAATTCAATCCCCGATTCCTCCAGTTTCCCTTCACCACCTTCTTTCTCCTTGAGTTGAATCTGCTTAGCAGTGATATCCACTCCTGTTTCCTTAGTTTTCAACTCTAGTAAATCTTCTGTTAATTTTAAAAGCGTTTGCTGATCATGTTTAATTTCAATACCCTTCTTATCTAAGGTCAATTTAATAATTTTTTTGGCATTTTTATTATCTTTTTTAGGTAATTTAATCTCCAAGGTTACCCCTTCTTTTTTAGTTCGCCTACTCAAGATTAAAATTAATTCTTCCGTCTTAAAAACTTGAATCTCAGCAGGATCCCCATTTTGTTCGTAAGCAGCCAAAACTTCCTTAGGCACCTCTTCATTGGTCCAAAAGCAACCTGTCCAAATCGGGCGATCGCGATTCCCTCCCTCAAATTCAACCCAGATGTTCGCACCTTCTGGTGGTATTGTAAACATCCCCATATCTTTGCCCGTGTATGGCAAACAAGGCAGAGCCCAGTTTTCGTTGTCTACATCTAAAACCTCGGGAACAATTACTTGAAGGCGACCGAGATTTTTAGGGTCTTGATTTTTTTTGACTTTACCCCGGTATTTACCCAAAAAATTTGTCATCTAATTTTTGGTAATGGAGACTATGGCTTTTAACGACAATAAGAAAGCCATGTCGACCCATAGGTTGACAATTTAGAAACACTTCGAACCTCTCATAGACTACCATATCCTGAGATTGGATTACCGCTGCTTCATAAAACTGAACATAGTGCCATCGATCTAAATAATATGTAAGGTGATCAAGCTAAATAGTAGCGTTGCAACTCAGGGGAGTAAGCTGGTGCTCATGAAGGTAAAATAGATGGCAGTTAATCCATAGAAAAACTCTATGAGCGCATTTCCCGGTTCTCCACGTACCCTCAAAGGGGCGATCGCCTCAATCGATCCCTTGATTCCCCTACCCAAAGTGATCGTTTTCCAATATAATCCAGAGACGATGACACGCTCGCTGACATCCCGACTAGCGAGTAATGAGCAGCATGAGTCAGCAAAAGTTAGCCTACCACCAGAAGAAACAATCAGTCTGAAAATAGAACTAGATGCCACCGATCAATTGGAAACAGCAGATGACACAGCAGTCAATCTGGGCATACATCCCCAGTTAGCTGCATTGGAAACCCTAATATATCCGATGAGCGTGGAGGTGATCGCTAAGGAGGCTCTGTTGCTAGCAGGAACGATAGAACTATTACCCAAAAGTCCTCCACTAACGGTGTTTATGTGGGGAGTGAAGCGCATTGTACCAGTACAGATTAAGAGTATGTCCATTAATGAACTTGCCTATGATGTAAATCTCAATCCGATCCGCGCGGAAGTTAGCCTAGATATGCAAGTACTCAGTTATAGCGACTTAAAATTGTCAAGCGTGGGTGGTACTATGTTTATGGGTCATCAAGTCGCTAAGGAACTGATGGCAGCAATGAACATGGTTAACAGCATCAGTGGATTAGGATAAACGTTTTGAGACGACATTGAGACGATAGCTAAAGATACTTATGTTTGACGAAACAAGCCGTTACTACTATTTAGAAACCGAAAAATTCACCAACCCAGACGGTAGAATAATAGCCTACAAGCGCCGACGGTTTCTGCCCCAGAGTGACAAGTTACAGTTGCAGGTAGAATTGACAGTAAATGAAGGCGATCGCCTGGATCGGATTGCCAATACCTACATCGGCTCTCCAGAAATGTTTTGGCAAGTATGCGATGCCAACAATACCATGAATCCCTTCGAGCTGCTAGAACCGCCGGGTAAACAGATAAGGATCCCGCAGCCCTATATTATTGAACCTATTTAACTATTTTTTTTAGCCCCAAATAGAAAAATAAATGGTCTTCCTAGGCGTACAATTAACGATTTTAATCGGACCAACAGTGCCTAAACCAGCATCTCGCTTGCTCCTTGAATCCCTGACTAGTGTTGAAGTAACTAATAGCGATACTGGGCGATCAGGTTTTCAGATGAGCTTTACGGTCAGTCCCAGCGGGAAGTCAAATTTAGATTATCCCCTACTAAAGCAGGTAAAGCAGTTTAACAGAGTTGTCCTGGTGGTGACGTTCAATGGCAAACCTCACGTTCTCAGCGATGGTATAATCACCAACCAGCAACTACAACCAAGTACTCAACCGGGTGTCCCGTCAACGATAACGGTGACTGGAGAAGATGTCAGTGTGATGATGGATATGGAAGAAAAAATAGAAAAGCATCCATCCCAGAATCAAACGGCGATCACTATGAAAATTATTGGCAAGTACGCCAAATACGGTATTATTCCCAAAGTAAAGCCCCCTTCAGGGGATAAACCTCCCTTGCCGACGGAATATATTCCGATCCAGTATGGTACCGATCTCCAATACATTTTGGAGATGGCGGAGCGCAATGGCTATGTATTTTTTATTTCTCCTGGACCAGTGCCGCTGACTAATACCGCCTATTGGGGACCGCCTCCGAAGTTGGGTGTCCCCCAGTCAGCAATATCTGTGAATATGGGGTGGCATAGCAATGTGGACTCGATTAATTTTCAGTATGACGGACTGGCGGCTAGCCAGGCATCTGGAGAATTGCTGGACTGTAAAAAAAATAAGCCCAAGGAGGTAAAATCTGCCAAGAGCAAGAGTCCTTCCCTGGCTAGCTCTTCAGCCTTGAAGCAGCCCGTAGTGCGGAAGCGCTTGCTCCCGCCTCAGGGATTAAATCAGTCCCAGGCTAAGGCTGGGGTTCAGTCGATCACTGATACGTCTCTTGGCAAGGTACTTACCGTTGAAGGTGTGCTGGATGCCCAGAAGTATGGTAGCCTACTGAGGGCAAGGGGTTTAGTGGGTTTGCGAGGGGCTGGCAAAAGTTACGACGGACTTTATTATGTCAAAAGTGTCACTCATACTTTAGAAGTGGGAAAGTATAAACAAAGTTTTGTTTTGACCCGTGAAGGTTTGGGGACAACTGTTCCAGTGGTAAAAGTATGAATAATTTCTTTGGTAAATATCGCGGTACAGTAACGAATACGAAGGATCTAAACAAGCGCGGTCGCCTTGAGGTGAGGGTACCGTCAGTCTTGGGAGATAAGTGCTTGTGGGCTGAACCTTGTGTTCCTTATGCAGGCAAAGATATTGGCATGTTTGCTATCCCGCCGAAAGGCTCGGAAGTTTGGGTAGAATTTGAGGGTGGCAATAGAGAGCGCCCAATTTGGACGGGCTGTTTGTGGTGCCCGAATGAACTGCCAAAAAAGGCAGCTGAGGCGACTACGGCGGGGGAACCAGAGAAGTTGCAGATGTTTAAGACTCAAGGGGTTACGATATCCGTTAGCAGTCTCAGTAAAGGTAAGAAATATCTGTTACTAGAGGTGGCTAAACCAGTGGTGGATAAGCCCCTGAAGGTGCTATTTGATGAAAAGGGTATAGAAATAAACAATAATAATAAGACGACTGCTAAATTGACGGAAAAGGCGATCGAGTTGAAGAATGGAAAGGACTCTGTGGTTACAATAACCGAGGAGAGTATTAAGCTGGCGGAAAAGCAGGTAGAAGTAGAACTGAATAAAGATAAGATTAGATTAAAGAAGAGTAAGTCAATTGCCGAGTTAACGGAAAGTGCGTTTAACTTAGAGAAGGATAAATCGAAAGTACAGCTATCAGACTCAGGGGTAAAAATGAGTAAGACCACATCGGCAGTGGTGGAAATAACATCTTCAGCAATTAACTTGAAGAAGGGTTCCGCTAGTGTCGAGTTGTCCGGTAATAAAGTGAATCTGAACAAGGGGAGTCATCAGACAATGTGAGGGGAGTTCAAAATTCAAAATTCAAAATTCAAAATTCAAAATGCTTATAGCGTTTATCGTAGCTATTAGGTACAGATTATTTTTTGCTTCTTCCCTAACTTCCCCTCCTGGGAGGGGTTAGGGGTGGGTTCCTCTTGCCTCTTGCCTCTTGCCTTTTGCCTGCTCCGTTCGCGTAGCGTGGCCTACGGCCTCAGTCCCTGCTCCCTAAAACCCAGAGATTCGTACCTCATAGAAATAAGAATTGCTATCAATAGTTTTTTTGTAGAGCTTAATGGCTGATTTTATTCTAATTACAGGGGATAAAGCCATGTTTAACCCTACCTTTGGGGCAGCAACTGTGGTGCCCCAACCGGGTACCCTGGTGGGTTCTGGCAAGGACACGATTAATGGCAAGCCCGTGTGTGTGGATGGGGATGAGAAAAAAGTGATAGTACCGGGTTGTACGTATATGACCCCACAATACAGTATACCAGGGGTAGGTACTCTCACAATTCAATCCCTGGGAGGCAATCAAAAAGCTAAAAAAAATAAATCTGGTGGTAAACCAGTGTTGCTCAAAGGCAGCACGTTCACTGCTAAATTTCAAGTAATGACCCCAGCCCAGCAACCACCACCAGGCCCGGGACCACCAATTCCCGACGCTACTCCTCAATACTCGGGTACTGGTAGTTTTATTACTACTAATCTCAAAGTTAAAGGTGCTTAATGATGTCTTCACAGCCCTTACCATTAAGCTCTGAGTTCCCACCCCCTCGACATTTGCCACCGTTAGAAAATGGCGATCGCTTAACTTCCCGGGAATTCGAGCGTCGTTACAATGCCATGCCAGAACTAAAAAAAGCCGAACTGATAGAAGGGACAGTTTACATGGCATCGCCCCTACGTTTTCAACCTCATGCCCAACCGCACGGACGTTTAATCACCTGGCTGGGAGTTTATCAAGCTGCTACACCCCAGGTACAAATGGGCATTGAACCCACAGTCCGTTTGGATAGGGACAACCAACCGCAACCCGATGGCGTATTGTTAATTAATCCCGAAAGTGGGGGCAACTCTACCCTAAGTGAAGATGGATACTTAGAAGGAGTACCAGAATTATTGGTAGAAATAGCGGCTAGGGCGTGTTTTCAAACTATAACCACAAAAGAATGCAGGCGATCGTAATCATGGCTGTATAATTGGCAGCAAGTTTTTCATACCGGGTAGCGATACGTCTCCATTGCTTGAGTCGATTGATAGCC
>NZ_JAAHHS010000272.1 GCF_010692395.1 Moorena sp. SIO3H5 | reverse complement strand
CAATCTCGTGGGCGAGATTATGGATGTCAACGTTCTCGATGCCAGAGGAGAAGGCTTCTTAGCCCCTGGAGAAACTATTATGGCTCTCGATGGCACTGCAATTTTGACCAACGAGCCCGGACAGGGTCCAGTCTTAACTGGCACTAGCTTAGAAGAGTCTTTCGTTTTCCTTGAGGATCCCAGCTCTGCCAAGTTGCCTGGTCAATTGCATATGCAACAAGACGGTCAATTAATCTTTTATGACCGGGATAACCAAGCCATTTATCAGGCAGGGGGCGAGCCAGATCCTGACACCCGCTCATCCAAGCTGATCCTAGAAGGTGAAACTACTGATGGTGGCACCAAACTTTATATCCAGAATTACGGTAAAGAGCCTGTCTATATTTATCCCGAACCGATTGCCCCCGAGCAGTCCGAGGGTAAGGGCAAGCATAAATCCAAGGGTAAGGACAAGCATAAATCCAAGGGTAAGGGCAAGCATAAATAATATCAAGTCCGGTTAAATACCCATCATTAAAGGTAGATTGGCGCGGGGAAATGGGGAGATGGGGATATGGGGATATGGGGGAAATTTTAATTAACTATTGAGTTATTTTAAAATAGCAATTTTTGTAGGAATTGTGATAATTTTTGTTATCTGTTCCCTATTCCCTATTCCCTATTCCCTATTCCCTATTCCCTATTCCCTACTCCCTATTCCCTATTCCCTTTATTCTATACTAATAGATTCACTCTCTTGAACCCGTCATGATTGCTGATAAAATTCCAAATTACATTTCACAAGAACACTATCTATCCCAAGAAGAAGAAAGTCTCATCAAACACGAGTATAGTGATGGAGAAATCTATGCTATGGCTGGAGCCAGTGATGCCCATGTTACTATTGCCGGAAACTTATTTGCACTGTTAAGAAATCATGTAAGAGGCACTGGTTGTCGGGTTTATATGGCAGATATGAAAGCCTATGTTGAAGCTGCCAATAGTTATTACTATCCCGATGTTATGGTAACTTGCGATGCCAGAGATAGAGAATTGAAAAATTATAAAAAATATCCTAGTTTAATTGTCGAAGTATTCTCTCCCAAAACTGAAGCCTTTGACCGGGGTGACAAATTTTATGACTATCAAAAATTAGACACATTGGTCGAATATGTCCTAATTAGTCAAGACCATCAGCGCCTAGACTGCTTTCGCCGTAATGCCCAGGGAATTTGGACATTGCAATTTTATGATCCAGGTAGTGAGATTAACCTAGAAAGTGTTGATTTTCGTAGCAGTATTGAGGCTTTGTATGAAGATGTCACCTAAGCATTCAGCGCTCAGCACTTAGCTTAAGCTGGTTTTCATTTAAATTCTATTGTTATGACAGCACTACAAAATTGATCATCGTAGGGTGGGCAGTGCTATTAATGCGATTAGCCTTTTGGCCACGCTACGCGATGAAGCTTTGCTTCCGCGCTTATGCGATTAGCCCGAAGGGCGTTGGCTAGCGATCGCTAACTGTTATTATCGGTTTCCAGCACTGCCCACCCTACTTAAAATCTGTATTCCCTATTCCCTATTCCCTATTCCCTGTTCCCTAAAACAAAATAATTTTTACCTCACCCAAATAAGAATTGCTATATCCTGTAATAGTTAACGGCTAAACTAATAAAAAAAATCACTATAAATTACACATAATTGAGTTTAAAAATTGCAAAGTTTAATATTTGTAAATAAATGTAAAAATTTTTATTTAACTCTTGCATTTTTTCAAAAATTTATGTATAGTATAGAAAGTAAACGACCGTACTAATAACCGCGCTGGATATGCCCATTAATCATCCCCAGCGCGGCTTTTCTCCCACCTAAATAGGAGCTACTTCCATAATGGCATCAAAAAATCACAATTATCTCTGTGGAATCGGCATCTTGGTGGAACTGGCATCTTGCTGTGGAACTGGCATCTTGCCAGTGACACAATGGGCATCTTGCCAGTGACAATTTCCCCACGGGCTGTCCCAGCCAGGCGCGAAGAGGCGGAAAATCAGGGCAACCCTTGTGGTGGTGCGTTACAGGGCTACTGGCTACGACGTTGAATATGATGACAAGGTGCCCCCCTAACACACCCTACTTTTTGACCCTTTTGACCCTGCGGTATCTAATCCTAAATGCGATCGCTTTTAGCGGAAGCTGAGGCCAAAGGCCACGCTACGCGAACAAAAACTGCTGAAACTTAGCCAGATTTGATGTATTATTTCCCCTATTACAAAGCGATGGAGCGCGGTCTTGGGGGAAACCCCCACTCGCTATTGCATCAAGAATTTCCGTACTTATGGGTGGAATAACGCAAAACTTCCCTTTGAATTAATAATAGTGAATGCAGCATGCTGCATTCTGACAGATAACCTTGGCCAAAAGGCCACCCTAGGCGAACAACCAAATAACTTTCAACCTTAAACCTTAAACCTTAAACCTTAAACCAATAACTTTTAACTTAAACCCAAGGGACTTAAACCAAAAAGCGAACAACTTTAAAAAAGAATGGATAAATTCATCTAATATTCATCGAAATTTAATCTGTTTTTGAATAAAATTCAGGAATATTGAAACACTAGTTATAGTTTCTCTATGGAGTATGATAATGTCTTAATTTTTGGTATGCTTATTTTTAATTAAAAAACGAAAAAGATCTCGGTGTTATCAAAAATTATGTAGGATGTAGTTTGGAATAAAATCCTACACTACCAAGACTTTTTTTATTTGTTACTGCTTGTTGAACTGTAGCAACACGACTACCTCACTATGACCCAATTGAATTATTGGTTGAAATCCTTAGGAATGCTAACTGTAGCTGTGCTGACTACGGTATCTCCTATTACGTCTAGAAAAGCTAGCGCTAGAACAGTTGCGGACTTAAGGCAAGAGGGAAAATCTCTGGAAATTTCTGTGGTTCCTCCAGAAATAGCTCCTCCCGATTCCATTAAAATCCCTGTTCCTCCTCCGGAAACGAACAAGAATGGCATTTGTCCGGAGTTTCTGCCACCAGTAATTAACTCGATTATCGATCATCCTTCCTTGGCGAGGGGGAAATGGGGGATTGTGGTTGAATCATTATCGGAAGAGAAGGTTTTCTACAGCCACAATGCTAATCAATACTTTATCCCTGCTTCTAATATTAAACTATTAACTACAGCGGCAGCATTAAACAAGGTTCATCCAAATACTCCGATTCGCTCTAAGTCAATGAAAGAATGGGTGAAGGTAACGAATCTAAAAAGCAACAATAGCTATGCTGATACCTTATTGCGCTATATTGGCGGGTCGGAAGTAGTGCAGGATGCTTTGGCGGAATTAGGAGTTAACCCTAATAGTTATCGATTGGTAGATGGGTCTGGCTTATCCCGGAAAAATTTAGCCACTCCGGAGGCATTTATAACCACTCTCAAAGGGATGAGTGATGCCAATAATAACCAAGTTTTCCTAGCCTCTTTACCGGTGGCGGGAGTGAGCGGTACTCTCAAAAATCGGTTGCGTCATCCCTCTACACAAACTAAAGTTCAAGCGAAAACCGGCACCCTCAGAGGAGTGAAAGCTCTGTCTGGATATCTAGAACATCCTGATTACGGCACTATTGTGTTTAGCATCATGGTTAATCAACCATCCCAGTCAGGCAAAGTCTTAGAAAAGGGAATTGATGAGATTGTTCTGCGCTTAACTCAACTAATGCCTTGTAGTTGATAGAGAGTGTGGGAAGATGGGGAGATGGGGAGATGGGGAGATGGGTATTAATAGTGATTATCCGACTCCCTACTGTCTAATCCTTCAAACTAGTCTTCCCCCTATTGCCTATTGCCTATTGCCTATTGCCTATTGCCTATTGCCTATTGCCTATTGCCTTGTACCCGCAACAATCCGATCAAAATACCAATTCAATCCAGGAGCGAGCAAACTATGGAACCGGCCTAGTAAACTCATCTCGAATCCTGGCATGATCCCAAACTGCTTTTTCTCAATACCTCGTACAATCTGATCTGCTACGGCAGTTGCACTCCACATCTCGGCACTGCCAGTAATCATCTTAGTTTCCAGGGGCTTGGTTTTATTTTCTGCTTCCAGTTGTGGGGTATCGGTATCGGGAGGATAGACAATAGAAACATGAATGCCTTGGGGCTTTAACTCACCCCGCAAGGATTCCGCTAAACCCCGCAGGGCAAATTTAGTGGGACTGTAAGGGGTATAGCCATAAATCCCAATCAGTCCAGCACCGGAAGATAGCAGTACAATATGACCTTTGTGTTGCTCGACCATGCTGGGTAGTACTGCTTTAATAGCATAGAGGGAACCAAAATAGTTAACTGCCATGGTTTGTTCAAATACCTCTATGGGCAGCTCTTGGAAGTAACCGGGATAAGCAATACCAGCGCTAGTGATTAATAGGTCAGCCGGACCGATTTGGTCAATTGCTTGCTCAATGCCTGCTTCTACCTGTATCTGCTGGGAAACATCAGCAGAAATAGTTAGAATTTTTGCTTGCGGATGCGTTGTTCCTTTGAAACCGCTTTGCGAACGCATCCCTTCAATCTCGACTTTAGCTTGCTCTAGCTTGGCTGCATCCCTAGCAATCAAGGTCAGATTAGCTCCCTTCTGGGCTAATAATTTGGCAGTGGCTTTGCCAATCCCACTGGAGCCCCCTGTGATAATGGCGTGCTGTTGATTTAAGGTCATCTGAGATCTAGCACCAAGTTGAGGTAGGGAATAGGGAACGGGAAACAGGGAGTCGGGAATCGGGAATCGGGGGTGTTGGGTCAATCTTGGAATGAATAGAAGTAGAGTGGGCATCCTGCCCGCGCGAAAATAAGGAGGAAACTGGCAAGATGCCAGTTCCACGCAAGATGCCCATTCCACAGATGCCCATTCTACCTCACTCTTCAAATCATTCCATTATTAAGCAATGCCCTCTACTCCCTACTCCCTACTCCCTACTCCCTACTCCCTCAAGAATAAATTATGCGATTAGCCCGAAGGGCTACGCTACGCGATCGCGGATTCGTTTACCGCCACTTCCTCATTCTTAGCTGGTAAAGGTGATGGTTTATTAGTCATAAATTCAGCCAACTGAGCCTCAATTTGGTCACGGACAATTTGGCGATATTCTAGGAAGTGTTCCGCGTAGGCACAAACTACAAAGAAAGAGCCCACCACTTTCGGTTTCTGCTGGATCAGCTTAAACAGACTATTCCAGAACTTCCAGCGGGTCTTACGAACAACCCCTTGACGCCAGCATAGAGTTAGTAGCGCCCGGATGGTTATCCAATCGATCCGACGAGGTACAGCATGCCTCGGTAGACCAAGCTTCATAAAGTGGTTGTAGGTGCGGTTTAAAAATCGCTCTGGGTCATACAGTGTCCAAAATGCTTCCACATATTCACGAGCAATTTCTTCCACAGGCCGAGTTGGAACAAAATTGATCAAAGTGGTTTGGTTAATATTAGCCCCACCATCGAGAAGTCGTCCTTCTTTCTCAAGGCGATGCCATAGAGCAGTATTAGGCAATGCCTGCAACATACTAAACAAGGCAATAGGAATCGAGGTTTTCTCAATAAATTGGACAATGCGATCGCCTGCGCCTGGTTTTTCTCCATCAAAGCCCATGATAAACCCAGCCATCACCCTCAGACCGGCATTGGTAATGGCATCCACCGATTCACTCAGAGAATCCCGAGTATTTTGGAACTTTTTAGTCAGGGTAAGGCTGTCTTCATCAGGAGTTTCAATGCCCAAAAAGACCACTTTAAAATTACAATCGACCATCAGGTCCATTAGTTCTTGGTCTTGAGCCAAATCCACTGAAGCTTCCGTGATAAAGCTAAAAGGATACTCATGTTCAGCCATCCAGACTTTCATGGCTTTCAGCAGAATCTTGACATTGCGCTTATTGCCAATAAAGTTGTCATCGACTAGAAAAATCCCCCCTTGGAAATTTAGTTCTAAGAGGCGTTCTAGTTCAGCTAACAACTGCTCAGGACTTTTGGTGCGGGGTTTGCGACCGTAGAGGACAATAATATCGCAGAATTCGCACTGAAATGGACAACCCCGAGAGAACTGGATTGCCATAGTGTCATAGGCTTCGAGGTCGAGAAGATCAAAACGGGGGATTGGGGTTTCCGTAACATCTGGCTTCTCACCATTAGCACGGAAAACCCCTTCACTCTCGCCCCGTTCAATCGCTGAGACAAACATCGGTAGGGTAATTTCCCCTTCATCCAAAATCAAGTAATCTGCCCCAGCCCCTTCAGGTTCGTGAGGTGAGGTAGTCGGGTAAGGACCACCGACAGCTACCTTTTTCCCACGGCGCTTAGCTTCCTGAATTAGCTCAAGAAAATCTTTTTTCTGGACGATCATACCTGAGAGAATCACCATCTCAGCCCAATCCCATTCTGCCTCCGTTACCTCAGATACATTGCGGTCAACCAGTTTAAATGACCATGTCTGAGGTAATATCGCTGCTACTGTCACCAAACCTAGGGGTGGCATCAGTGCCTTGCGATTCACCAACTCAATGGTTTTCTCCATTGACCAGAAACTTTTGGGAAACAGAGGATATAGCAGTAAAACTCGCATAAGTGGCACCTGAAACGATAGTTAGGTTTTCCGGAATTGATTTATGAGAATGTATCAATTGATCACAGCTGGCTTAACAAAACCCGAGGAGCGAAAGATGTCCTTGGCGGATTACCTGTCAGCCACTAACTATTAGGTAACGGGGTGGGATACTTTTCCCCAGTTAGTTAGTTGCTAAGGTTTGCTAATATATATAGTCTGATCCCCGAGTTAATTTCCACTCAATCCGCCAACGGGGTTTGTAATCTGTAAGTTGCCAGTTTTCCCTTAGATTTACCTGCCAGATAGTTATACTTAGCACCGGTCTAAACTGAGCTTTCGATCTCCTCTACCGCCAGTGTTTTGGGTAAACTCTTCTCCCCCCTTAAATAAGGGGGGATGGGGGGGATCATCAATAAGCCCAGGTTATGACCGTGTGCAGTATAGTTACTATGAAGATAGTTAATCTTAGTTACTCTAAGGGTGATGTCTGGGTACTATCGTCCTGCTGAAGCTTTGCTACTTCTTGAGCCAGGGTGTTCACCGTAAAGCGAATTTGCTCCTCTGTATGGTTACAGGTGATAAAGAAGCGCAGGCGGGCAGCATTTTGCGGCACCGACGGATAGAACATAAACGGGACATTGATGCCACGCTTAAAGAGATTCTGAGAGAGTTGCACTGACTTCAACGCATCCCCCACAATAATTGGAATCACTGGAGAGTCTTTACTCGTCCCTGTGTTGAGTCCCTGTTTCTGGGCTAATTCCAGAAAAAGTTTAGCTCGCTGGTGCAACAGTGCAACTCGATCTGGTTCTGCCTTGAGTAGCCTTATGGAAGCCAGCACGGAGGCTGCATTAGGAGGAGCTATGCCAACACTATAGACAAATCCCGGGGAGGTATACTTGAGGTATTCTACCACAGCAGCGCAACCAGCAATATAGCCACCGCAACTAGCAAACGACTTGCTGAGGGTACCCATCCACAAATCTACATCAGCGGGATCAACCCCACAGAACTCACCAACCCCTCGACCGTGTTTGCCCAGTACCCCGATGGAGTGAGCTTCATCTACCATCAGGAAAGCTTTGTGGCGTTTCTTGACTGCAATGAACTCAGGCAAGTCGGGAATGTCACCATCAGTACTGTAAACCCCTTCGATCACAATCAGTACCCGTTGATACTGGTGACGACGCTCCTGGAGTATTTTCTCCAATGCCTGACAGTCATTATGAGGAAAAGCAATAATGCTCGCTCCCGACAGGATGCATCCCTGTAGAATGCTGTTGTGGCTCAGAGAATCATGTAAGATTAGGTCGTTTTTGCCAAATAGGTGACTAATAGTAGTTACGTTAGTAGCATGACCGCCCACATAGACGATACTATCCTCAGTACCAATAAAGTCAGCAATTTCTTTTTCTAGCTCTCGATGTAAGGGTTTTTCCCCTGACAACAGACGGCTAGCACAGGCGGAGGTACCATAACGATCTATGGCATCTTTTGCTGCTTGAGAGATAACTGGGTCACCACACATGCCCAGATAATTATAAGTGGCATAATTAATCAGTTCCCGACCACCAATCTGTGTGGTATTGTTTACCACTCGTTCTTGGGGGGTAAAGAAAGGATTGTTGACCCCGAGAGCTTTGATTTCCTCCTGTTGCAATTGCAGTTTGCGGTATTCTGGGTATAGGTGGAAATTGTGGTATTCCGGTGGGATATCTGGATTGTCTAGCTTTTCTGCATCTTGATTTGGGATTAGCCCGTTTTTAGCCGATATATGACCATTCGTTTCAGGTATTGACCTCGCCGATGAGGTTTCATGGTTAGCTTGCGAGCTGTCTTTTCGTTGTTTAGCAACGTATTCCGCCAAATACTCAGCCAATGCCTCAATATTGTCGTGATCCCATAAAAGGGTTGGGGAAAGCCGATGTCCGAGGAAATTCTCCAGCTCTCCGGATAAGTTAACAGCTTCAATAGAATTTAAACCATAATCGGTAAAATCCCGATGAATATCGATTTCTTGGGCATCCAGTTCAAGTACGTCTGCTAGCTTGGATACTAACCAAGTGGCAATGCTTGATGCTTCTTGAGATAATTTTGGGGAACTGACGGTAGATTTGTGATCACTGGTAACTACAGTAGCCGGTGAGCTTTCTTTCCCGTTCCAGACCTGGTTCAACAATTCCATGTTGCACTCCTTCACCACACTAAAAGATTAAATCACCCAACTCCAGTTACTGGCACTGGGTGATCGTCTGGCCTTACCCCTCCATGATTTTTCGATCATTGAGCCTAGTTGTGAACCTTCAATCTCAGCTAATAATGTTCTAAACAGAGATTATCGCTCCATTTAGCGTTAGTTGCCACTGTTGAAGCCAATGAATTGCTATTTTTGGGGTTGACTTGATGGTTATTTTGCCATGAACTACCAAAACTTGTGAAAAATTCTATCAATCATGTCAAGTCTACCCTCTTGCGCCGATAGCGTTTGACAGGTAAGCTATTCTGCATCTAAAAATCTGTTTCGTAAGATGCAGATTTTGTTGATTGGGTCTGGTAACCTCGCGTCTAAGCTTGGTATGAGGGGAAACAACGCAGGGATAATTCGCGATCGCATAATGGCAAACCATAAAGCTAAATACTCTAACTTAGTCGATCTCGTGGTCGATAGAGCGATAAACCAACCTAACCAAATTGCTTACACTTTCCTAGCAGACGGGGAGACAGAATCTGGACATCTAACCTATCAACAGTTAGATCAACAGGCCAGAGCCATTGCTGCTCAGCTACAGTCTCTAGTTGCCCCTGGCTCCCGCGCCTTATTAGTCTACCCCTATACCGCTGGTTTAGAGTTCATTGTCGCTTTCTTTGGGTGTCTGTATGCCTCGGTGGTGTCAGTGACGGCTAATCCTCCCCGGTCTAAGCAGGCTATTGCCCAATTACAGCAGCGGGTAATTTCTGCCCAAGCCACAGTAGCGCTTACTACCACGGACTTATGGAAAAGAATCCAGCAGCAGTGTGCCTCGAATCCAGAATTAGCCCCAACCTTAACTGAACTGTCCTGGATAGAAAGCAATAAAATTTCCCCGTCTCTAGCATCAGACTGGATTGAAACCGAGCGCCCAGATCACGATAGCTTAGCGTTTCTACAGTACACCTCAGGGTCTACCGGTAAGCCAAAAGGGGTAATGGTGACCCATGGCAATATTCTGCACAATTCAGCCTTGATCTATGAGTGCTTCGAGCATACTCTTAACAGTCAAGGCGTGATCTGGTTACCCTTGTTTCATGATATGGGGTTGATTGGTGGTGTAATCCAGCCAATCTATGGGATATTTCCCGTTACACTCATGTCACCAGTAGCCTTGATACAGAAACCAGTGTGTTGGCTGCAAGCGATTTCCCGCTATAAAGCCACTACCAGTGGCGGTCCCAATTTTGCCTATGACCTATTGTGTCGCAAGGTCACTCCGGAACAGATAGAAACTCTAGACCTCAGCAGCTGGGAAGTAGCATTTTCCGGTGCTGAACCGATTCGAGCCGAAACCCTAGAACGGTTTGCCGAGACCTTTGCCCCTTGTGGCTTTAGACCAGAAGCATTTTATCCCTGCTACGGTATGGCTGAAACGACGTTATTTATTTCTGGAGGATTGAAAGCTAACCCTCCCGTGATTAAGTATGTTGAGCAAGGTGCCCTAGGAGAAAATCAGGTGGTAGCTGCTACTAAAGACCAAAAGGGCGCACAAGGAATTGTCAGCTGTGGTCAGCCCTGGTTGGGTGATCACGTGGTAATTGTTGACCCGGAAACCTTAACAGAGTGTCCAGAAAATAAAGTTGGGGAAATTTGGGTATCTGGTAATGGTGTCGGCAAGGGCTATTGGAATCAACCAGAGGAAACAGAATGTATATTCGGTGCCTATATCAAAGACACCGGCACTGGACCATTTCTGCGCACCGGAGACTTAGGATTCCTACAAGATGGGGAACTCTTTATCACTGGTCGCCTCAAAGAATTA
>NZ_JAAHHS010000271.1 GCF_010692395.1 Moorena sp. SIO3H5 | reverse complement strand
TGGCTCCCCTAACACACCCTACGCAACTCAACACTCAACACTCAACGCAATTGTTCTATCTGCTCTTTTAACTGCTCAGTTTTATCCAATAAATCAGCTTGGGTCATCGTTTCTTGTTCCCCAGAGGCTAGCCATTTCAAATTCACGGTGTTGCTCTGAGCTTCAGCATCTCCGATCACTAAACAAGCCACCGCACCACTGCGGTCAGCTCGCTTAAACTGTTTACCAAAAGCACTTCCACTCAAGTCCAGTTCTACAGCCAACCCAGCTTTGCGCAGTTGCTGAGCCAGTTTCAATCCTTGAGCTTGAGCTACTTCACCTCTTGATACTAAATAAAAATCTAGCGCTAGGGTTTGTGATGCTTGCAGTTGTTGCAGCAAAATCACCAAACGCTCTAAACCAATCGCCCAACCAACAGCTGGAGTTTTATTTCCCCCCAATTCATCGACTAATCCGTCATAGCGACCACCACCACAAACTGTTGCTTGAGCGCCTAAGTCATCAGAGATAATTTCAAAGGCAGTGTGGGTGTAGTAATCCAAGCCCCGCACCAAGCGAGGATTGAGCTGGTAACTAATCCCTAAATCCTTTAACAACTGCTTGACCTGATCAAAATGACTTTGGGACTCTGAACTGAGGTAGTCTAAAATACTGGGAGCATCCTGAGCAATCTCTTGAGTACGTTTGTCTTTACTATCTAAAATCCTGAGGGGATTGCGAGTTAAACGGTCTTGAGAATCTTCGTCCAACTCATCTTTGTAAGGAGTGAGGTAATCTACCAGAGCCTGTCGATACTGTTGACGGTCTTCGGTACTACCAACAGAATTAAGGTCAAGTTTCAGGTTAACTAGACCCAAGGTATTGAGGATATCTTTTGCGATCGCAATTACTTCTGCATCTGCCCTAGGATCACGAGAACCAATTACCTCTACCCCCAATTGATGAAACTGTCGCTGTCGTCCAGCTTGGGGATTTTCATAGCGAAACATCGGACCAGTATACCAGAGGCGTTGTACCCCACCAGCAGCATAGAGGCTATTTTGAATATAAGCTCGCACTACTCCCGCTGTCCCTTCTGGACGTAGTGTCACGGAACGAGGAGGGGTTGCCCGGTCGTTGAAGGTATACATTTCCTTCCCTACCACATCGGTAGCTTCCCCAATTCCCCGTTCAAACAGTTCAGTGCGCTCAAAAATGGGAGGACGAATTTCTCGATAAGCCGCTCTATTGAGAATCTGTTGTGCGATCGCTTCTACTTGCTGCCAATATCCAACTTCGTCTGGCAGGATATCCCGTGTTCCTCGTAAAGCCTGGATTAAACCCATTAACGTTTTGCTTCCCCATCATGTGAGCTGCGGTTCACCATCGGAAGTGTCTTCTTCCCAGGCACCATAGCGATTTTGATAATAGGACAAAATTTGCTTGACCCGTTCTCTTTCTACTTTATCAGTAGTCTCGCCATACTCAATCCACAATCCACCAACCTGACTCTGATTGTAATCAAACTGCTGGGATGTTTGGGGTAGTAAATCAGCGTTTACCCCTGTCACTTGCCGTAAATGGGCAGCTACCTCTCGATAAACTGCCAAGGGTAAACCAGGACAACTAATTTGATAACGCAATAGTTTACACTGCTCCATGAGCCTAGGGTACCTTGTATTAGGGATTAAGTAGCAGAACCATTAACCCAATTCCTAACACCTTTAGCTATCAGCTATCAGCTATCAGCTATCAGCTATCAGCTATCAGCTATCAGCTATCAACTATCAGCCAAAGGTCTGTGGCAACGCTACGGCAACAGTTTATGTCCATAGCGTACGCTACTAATACTTTTTCATAAAATCAGCACAATTAGTAGCGTCAGCCAAGGCCAAAGGCTTTTGAGCCACGGTACGGGAATGGCTGACGGCTGAAGGCTGATAGCTGTTGGCGTAGCCTGCGCGTAGCGCATATGCTTACCTAACACCTAACACCTAATACCTAACACCTAACACCATGCCTTGAGGTTACCTCAAGAAGCTGATCCTGAGTTTTCGCCAACTCGTCTAGACACTTCAACACCGTTTTCTTCCAGAATCACCACTGGATCTAAGCCTCTATAAATTTCAATTCGCTTTACTAGCACTTGTCCGCCTAATATAAACTGTCCAACTTGAACGCTACGACTAGGCTCATTAGGGACATCTAGGATAGCGTAATAGACACCCCTACCATTATCAACTACCCCTGTGACACTGACATTATTGGCCAGTTCTGGTTCTGGTAGGATTGGCAGTTGCAGATCAAATTCAGGAGGGATAGGGGGGATACCATCCTCGGCAACAGAGCTATTGTCTGGTTTTGAATCAGGTTTAGCTTTGCCCGTCTCTGTAGATGGAGTGTTCTGGGGCCTTGGCAAAACATTTCCTCTTGATGAGCCAGGAGACTTTCTAGCGATTGAGGAGCTTGAAGGGCTGGAGGGTCTGCTAGCTCTTGAGGGGCTAGAGGGTCTGCTAGCTCTTGAGGGGCTAGAGGGTCTGCTAGCTCTTGAGGGGCTGGAGGGTCTGCTAGCTCTTGAGGGGCTGGAGGTTCTGCTAGCTCTTGAAGGGCTGGTTGGTGTTACCGCTACACTACCTCCTGTCCCAGGACCCGGACGCACAGCCGGTCTTGGTGGTGCAGGAGTCAGAGGCTGTACCCTCGTAGGGGAACTACTTGGTCTACCAGCATTAGGCAAAATCTCCACCTCTGGTTGCACTGAAATTGCCGCAAACGGGTCAAGACGCCCCTTATCTATCCGATTTCTTACTTCATTGCTTGGCAAGGTTGTGATCAACGGTGGTATTGGTATTACCTTTTCCTGCTGCGGTGTTTCCGGGAATTTAGGAGCAAATTCAGCTACAGGAGGAGAAGGTTTTGTGATATCCGGGGAAGCTACCGGAGTAGGTTTAGGGGTAGTCTGCTCCCCTTGATCTGCATTTTTACCCGGTTGACACCCTCCTATAAGCAGAGCCAGCACACTCACCCATACGATGCATGATACTTTACCCATGACCACCTAAAAATAACGCTTTATCCGAGCATACCCTTGAAGTTATCGATCTGTGGCACCAACTTCTTTGAAGAAAGGATTTTTTTGGCAAACTTCCATAACTGGAAACTCTCAGCAAAAAGCTGTGGGCATGCTATGGGTAATAACACCCAATTCAAGAAGCCCAAACCGCGTTTCAGCTATCACTTAGCTCTCAAGTCCAGTTACTTTGCCAGCTGTATATAATTTTCTATAATTTTATAGTATTATGCTTCAATAAATAATAGTGTGAAAATTAATCTTAATCTTGTGTCGGTTTCATTAACTTTTGCAACGCTTCCAAGCCTTTTTTAACGCGGCGGGATACCGTTACTACACTGATGTCTAAGCGTTGTGCTACCTCTTTTTGAGTCAAGTCATGTAAAAAAACAAATTCCAGCACTTCACGAGTGCGCTTTTCCAAATGAGCTAGGGCTTGTTGAATGCGGATTTGGTCTTCCTGTGCCAGCTGAAAACTGCGATAGCGAGGATCTGGGACTAACTCACCCAAGCTGGTGTTTCTGTCCTCTGAATCTCCCACTGGTGTATCTAAGCTCAGAGGTTCCCGATTTTGATGAGCTAGGGTAATTTCTTGCCATTCTTCTAGGGAAATGTTTAATGCTGCTGCTATTTCTTGTTCTGTCGGTTGCCGATTTAACGTTGCTCGTAAATTTCGAGTAATTTCCACAGACTTTTGCCGTAGTGCTAGCCAGCGTCGAGGAATGCGAATTGAATAACCCCGATCTCGTAAATAGTGCTGAATTTCACCACGAATGTAGGGGATAGCGAAGGAACTAAATGCTATGCCCTTGGTGGAATCAAATCGTTCTATGGCACCAATTAAGCCAATACAGCCAACCTGAAGTAAATCTTCGTAGCTTTCATGACACTGCTTGACCCAATGATGAGCTTCTCTCCTGACTAGTCCTAAATTGAGAGCAACTAGCTGATTGCGAAGTTCAGCTGAAGGAGATTGCTGGTACTTTTGTAATAATGTTAAGCTTTGATACTTAAGATTATGATTAAGGTTAGTCGCCATAACAAAGTTTAAGGTGGTAGATTAAAAGTAGATCACAAGTAGATATCAATCGGCTATCAGACCCCTAACTCATCCCAATTCTCCTGGATGGCTGCAACAAATTTTTTATCCCTTTTGCACTTTGGGTCAGGTTTAATTGGTAATGGTTGTCGGATTCCCGATTGATTATTTCCCGGATCCAATCCCCGGACGATATTATGTTGCATCCCTTTTAGAGAAAGGAAATCAGTTTTATTGGCGTCGGTTTATGCTGCAGTGCGTGTTTGATAAAATAGGTGACGAGCATTAATCGAGTTTATTAATGTCCAAAGGCACCGTCATGATAAGCGCGTGTTATTGCTTTAATTGTAGATTTACCATTAAGTTTCTTAAAACAGTAATTTCACTCGAATCCGAAATTAGAAACGATGAAAGTTTATTAATAATACATACAGGATATCGAAAACGCCACATTCCGATCAAAAAAGGGGCATACGCCCCTTAGCAATTAATGTTTTTGCCAATTTTCCATTCTGGGAGTCAGTGGCTTCCAAGACTCAAACCAACGTCAGCTATGCTTGTTTTGGTTGAATGCGACCGTAAAATATCCCCTGAACTTTCACTTCTTCTGGCTCATCAGCACCTAAGTCAGTATCTGAAGGTTGTTCACTTATGAATGTACCAGCAATTTCGCCACTCTCGCTATCTACTTGAGCTATTCGCAGCTCAATAGTGCCTTCGCCCACATCTGCGCTCTTAACATTGGCAAACTCTTGGCTATCCGCTTGAGATGGCAGAGCAACCGAATTATCATAACCACTAGCCAAACCTCGACCTTTGGGATCTAGGAAAACAGCACCCCGATAAGAGGGGACGTAGAAATCGCCAACAAAATCGGTGGAAGCATTGATACTTTCCAAACCAGGCTCAGTTGTGGCAATCAATTTTTTAATGGTGAACAGGAATGGGACTTGCTCACCTCCAGGCAACTGAATAGTGATGGGTTGGAAATCTATACCATCCTCTTCCAAAAACTTCAGACTACCATCTTCTTGAAAAACTAAGTCTCCTCGTACTTGAACTAGGCTAGAGGTATAACGGGTCAATAATTTACCGGGAAGATATTCTGCCTCTTTGCGCTTAGTTCCTTCTTCCTTGACAAAGAAGGTGGTTGGTTGTAAGCAGATATCGACAATCTGATAGGACTCTTCTGGGTCTAGAGGAATAGCACCCCGAGTCATTTCTGACAGCTGTGGACAGTTATTCGCTAAACCAGTGTTTCTAATCTGGTCATAGGTAAGTCCTTCGATACTTTCCAAGCTGGCTACATCTGGAGAACAGGAAGCTGTAAAGACCCCCAGACATAACGCCAGGAAGGCACAAATCAAAGCACGATACTTCATAGTCAATCTCAATCGTCAATAATCAGATCTAAAAATGTATGTTAGGTTGGTTCTGGAATTGGGTTGCTGGTGCAATAGGAGTTAAACAGCTGCTGCCCTCTAGGCATTGACCAGTATTATCCGCAATTCACACCACACCCATGTTATAAGTCGGGCTACACACAAACTATCGGGAAGCTTGTTATTTGGTTGAACTACTGCCATTTGGGCATAGGGCATGCAAAAATGGCACCGATTCCGTGAGCCTCAGCTGTTCTTTAGAGCATTGTACACGGGAAGAGCCGCCTTTACTGCGACAGTTATTTGATGGAATGGATCGAGATAAAAATTTGGATTCAGAACAATTAGACCGTAAATTACTAGAGATTACGGCTGATATTCGTTCTTTGGCCAACAATTACCAAGGCGATAACATCGCTCTGTTGGCTATACTCAGGGCTTTAGAGGAAGTCCATGGCGATATTCGAGACGAGTTATTTCAAGCCTCATTGCCGGATACTCGCCAGAAACTATATGATTTTCTAAAGGATATTGAAGAAAAAGGTGGTTGGCCCTACATTGAACGGATGAATCTAATCTCTGTACTTAATAAGCTGCCTGAGTCAGCCCGATCTAAGCAGGGTATGACCGACGACCACTAGAAAACTGTTGCCCTTGTCCGGGGAGGATTGATCTAGATGCACGAACATAGGAAAGACCCCGGAATAAGACGCTTGACATTACTATATCTCGCTTACATTTAGGAAAAACCTTCGTTTCTTGATGCAGTCGCTCATGGTTTTGGGTCTGTGTGCGGAACCTGCGTCCGCACCTTGTAAGCCCCGTGGAAACCCCCGCATGAAGGCGCTGCATCGCTGCTTAGCAACTTATCGGTGAAGCGTCAATGGACCCACCATTGAGGTTGGTCCAATACACCCACTGGACAATATCCCGAAAGAGTGACTTAAGTTAAGTAACTACTATCAGTACTACTAGATGACGACAAAATGGCGACACAAGCCAGATCAGGCTTTGGCGGGTCAGCAAGACACTAACTCTTTCCAATGCTAGGATTTTGCCGTCAGAGTATTAAAATTTAAGTAACTATATACTACTATGGCGATTGCCGCAGATTCAATTAAATTTGGTACAGACGGCTGGCGAGGTATCATTGCCGCCGATTTTACCTTCGAACGCTTGGCAATAGTTGCCCCTATTGCTGCTCAAGTTCTGGCAGATGCTTATGGGGAAACCACGGGTAGCCAAACGATTATAGTGGGTCATGACCGACGCTTCATGGCAGAAGACTTTGCCAAAAAAACCGCAGAAGTAGTTCAAGCTGCTGGTTTTGATGTCTTACTCTCTAACAGTTATGCTCCTACACCAGCCTTCAGTTGGGCAGCCAAGTCCCAAAATGCTTTGGGAGCTTTGGTAATTACTGCTAGTCATAATCCTGGCAATTACCTAGGCTTAAAAGTGAAAGGAGCGTTTGGTGGATCAGTTCCTCTAGAAATAACTAAACAGATTGAAGCCAAACTTTCTCAAGCACCAGCTACACCTAAGAAAGAGGGGAGTATAAAGACCTTTGACCCATGGTCAAGTTACTGTGATGCCTTAAGAGAAAAAGTTGATATTGCCCTGATTCAACAACTGATTAGTGAGGGTAAACTGACTGTCTTTGCCCATGTGATGAATGGTGCAGCAGCAGGAGGGTTGAACAAGATTCTTGGGGTACCCATTATCGAAATTAAGGCAGAACGGGATCCATTATTTGGTGGCAAATCCCCAGAACCTTTACCTGGTTATCTGTCTGAGCTATTTGAAGCGCTCCAGAATCACCATAGTAAACCGGGTGTTGAATTAGCGGTTGGTTTGGCATTTGATGGGGATAGCGATCGCATTGCAGCGGCTGATGCTCAGGGCAATTTCCTTAGCCCCCAAATCCTGATTCCCATCCTGATTGAACATCTAGCATCACGACGTAACTTTAGTGGTGAAGTGGTCAAAACCCTTAGTGGTTCTGACCTAATTCCTAGAGTGGCAGCACTTTATAATTTGCCAGTTTATGAGACTGCCATCGGTTACAAGTATATTGCTGACCGGATGTTATCCACTCCTGCCTTGCTAGGGGGTGAGGAATCCGGAGGCATTGGCTATGGCAATCATATTCCTGAGCGAGATGCTTTATTATCAGCACTGTATATATTAGAAGCGATCGCTAAATCTGGAAAAGACTTAAGTGAACTCTACAAGAGTCTGCAAGAGCAAACTGGCTATGCTTGTGCCTATGACCGGATCGATATACATCTATCGGGGATGGAAGTGCGATCGCGTATACAAGAACAATTACAAACTCAGCCTCTCCAAGAAATTAATGGTCAGGCAGTGGTGGATTGCCAAACCACCGATGGGTACAAATTCCGTTTAGCTAACGACAGCTGGTTGCTGATTCGTTTTAGTGGCACTGAACCCTTATTGCGACTTTACTGTGAAGCGGCTACCCTTGAACAAGTAACTCAAACCTTAAACTGGGCTAAAGAGTGGGCCAGTCAGTTTTAGACTTTAAATTTGGGATTAATGTTGGATTTTGGATTAGCTAGTTTTGCTTGGGTTATTGAAAATCTCGGCTTTGGTGAGTAAGATCGCAATCGGGCATTAAACGCTAGTTGAGCTGTATCGAACTGACTCTGATTGCTAGTTAACCTTTCATCAAACAATCTGAAATTGTTGCTTTGAGTAATCCAAAATCCCAACATCAAACCCCAAAATTGCTGCCAAAATTACTGGTTGTAGCCACAGGCAATCCTGGTAAGCTGCGGGAGATGCAGACATACCTAGATTCTTTGGACTGGGAATTGCAGTTAAAGCCACCAGAGCTAGAGATTGAAGAAACTGGGGATACATTTGCTGCCAATGCTTGTCTGAAGGCATCAGTAGTAGCCCAGGCAACTGGGAAATGGGCAATTGCTGATGATTCCGGTTTGCAAGTTGATGCCCTAGATGGTGCTCCAGGGATTTATTCTGCACGCTATGGCAAAACTGACCAAGAGCGAATTGAGCGGCTACTGGGGGAGCTAGGTTTGGAAGTGAATCGGCAAGCCCAGTTTGTTTGTGTCGTGGCGATTGCCCGTCCAGATGGTGCGATCGCTTTCCAAGCCGAAGGGATTTGTCGGGGAGAAATTTTGCCAGCTCCTCGGGGCACTGGTGGCTTTGGCTACGACCCAATTTTTTTTGTTCCAGAGCAGGGGTTGACCTTTGCTGAGATGGAGCCTGAGATGAAGCGATCCTGCTCTCATCGTGGCAAGGCTTTTGAATTACTACTACCTCAGTTGAAAAATTTATCTTAACTAGCGTGGCTAAAACCGTCAACTCTCTATCAAAACTTCCTGAAATTTAAGAACCCCCGTGCTTTAGCCGGGGTCAGAAGTTACCGCAAGAAGAGTGAAGCCTTTATAGGTGAGTGGGCTATGCAGATGCATGTTTAAGACTTTGTAGTAAGGCTTCACTCTTCTAAGGCGCGCGTCTCCGGGATGAAAAAGAGAGACTGGAAATATCGGCGTCGTGTCCTCTATTTGGCTTCTAACCCAACGTTCTATAAGCTCTCCGGCACTGGTGTTTGAGTCCTTCGCGGAAAGCTGCAACCACTTCCACACAGTATCTGTGAACATGATAGTGTGTGGTTTTTTGATCTCGTCATAGTAGACAGGAATTCCTCTCATTCTTTTTTGAGATTTAGATCTGTTTTTGTTTGACATTACTAGACCATACGTATACACTATTAGTTTGATAACAAAAGGGTCGAAGTTGTCAAATGTACAAGACTATCCCAATAAAAGCTAACTTTTCAAACGAAGAGAAAGTGTTCTGGGAGTTTCAGTGCCAGCAAGCTAACAGCCTGTTTAATTGCGCTGTTTACTATGCAAAACAAAAACACTACAAGTGGCTTGAGGAACAAAAAGCTTATACTACCTACTGGCGTGGAGATGAGCTAAGGGCAGGGTGGAAAACCTACAAATGTACGACTAAATACCCTGAAATAGACAAAGCTCTAAAAATGTCGCCCCACTATAAGGCGATGGCGGCTCAATCTGCACAGCAAACTTTAAAAACTGTAGGGGAAGCGATCTCTAGCTATAACAAACTAGTGGGTTTGTACTACCAAGGAAAAGTAGATAGACCTAGGTTCCCTCGCTATAGAAAGTCTGGAGGTTTTGCTGCGGTGACTTTCCCTCGGCAAGCCCTCATATACAAAGAAGGTTTGTTTCACCCCTCCGTTAGCAAGGAAAGCAAGCCTGAATTATTAGTTCAAATAGCATTATCTCCTCCAGATTTCATTGATCCTGATTGGGTGAAAGAGGTTACCGTTCGTCCTTACTACGGACAGCTATGGATAGATTGGGTTATTGATGATAGAAAGCAACCAGTAACTGATAATCCAAATCTTGATTACTCTAACGCGATTGGAATAGACCATGGTGGCGATAACTGGCTAACCTGCGTTTCGACCTTAGGAAAGAGCTTTATTATTGACGGTCGAAAGCTTAAGTCAATGAACCAAGGTTACTGTCGCCTTGTGGCTAAGTATAAGTCAGGAAAGTCGGAAAAGTACTGGGACTCCCATCTGGATAAAATTCAGTTGAAGCGGAATAATCAGATGCGGGACGCCATAAATAAAGCGGCTAGATTCCTCGTTAATCGTTGCCTAAATGATGGAATAGGTAATTTGGTTTTTGGTTGGAACGAAGGACAGAAAAGCCTTTCTAACATGGGAAAGAAAGGAAACCAACAGTTTGTCCCCATTCCTACTAAGCGACTAATTGAAAGGTTAAAGCAGCTTTGTCCTGAATATGGAATAAATCTGATTGTCACTGAAGAATCCTATACAAGCAAAGCGTCTTTCTTGGACGGTGATTCATTACCAAAACATGGTGCAAAACCCAGCGGATGGATCCCTTCAGGAAAAAGAGTTAGGCGTGGGTTGTACAGGACTGCCTCCGGAAAGTTAATTAACGCCGATTTGAACGGCGCTGCTAACATACTCCGTAAAGTAACCACACAGCCAATCGACCTGGCCAAGGTGGGTAGCGGGATTTTGACAGTTCCACATCGATATAATTTGTTCACTAACCTGTCTAAATTATATCGACATAAGGGTGAAGCGGTACGGGTTTACCCTACCGCGTAACATCCTTTGAGAATCCCCCGTGTTTTAACCGGGGGAGATGTCAAAAAAATCAACTGAGGCACGCTAACTCGGTAAACCGTGCCTCAGCTCCCTTGGTATATTGGTAAGA